>JAHDDQ010000208.1 GCA_020629275.1 Tenacibaculum sp.
GTTAATTGCTTTATTATAAAAGGAAATGAAAATGTGTTCTGCGCAGGTGCTGATATTAAAGAAATGGCTCAAAAAGATTTCTCTCAAATGTTTCACGAAGATTATTTCAGTCATTGGGAAATTTTAGCCAGAATAAAAAAACCTATAATAGCTGCTGTTAGCGGGTATGCATTTGGTGGTGGTTGTGAATTGGCAATGATGTGTGATATTATTTACGCATCTGAAAGTGCTTTATTCGGGCAACCCGAAATCAAACTTGGTGTTATACCTGGCATTGGCGGTACTCAACGTCTCACCAGATTGGTAGGTAAGTCTAAAGCTATGGAAATTATTTTGACTGGTAGAAATATTAATGCCAAAGAAGCTGAAACAATCGGTTTAGTATCTAAAGTTTTTCCTAATATAAATTTTACAGAAGAGGTATTAAAACAAGCAAAAACACTTACGAACTATTCTAAAACTGCTTTAATAGCTGCAAAAGAATCTGTGAATCAATCTCTTGAAAGTAACCTAAGAGAAGGAATCATATTTGAACGTAAAGTATTTCATTCATTATTCCACACTAAAAGTCAACAGGAAGGTATGTCCGCTTTCTTAGAAAAAAGAAGTCCAAAATTTAATTAATAACTAAAAGAAATCATGAAAAAATCAATCATATTATTATTCGTATTATCATTATCATTCACTTTCATCACAGCTCAAGAAAAGAAAACTGAAAAAACAAAAACATCATTTGCAATAATGCCTATTCATAATAGCGGTGCAGGCTTTAATAATGTTTTTCTAGGTTCATTTGAGTTAAAACCAAAAACAAACTTAACTTTCTACAGTGTGTTTTGGGTAAATCCTTCCTTCGGTAATCAAGGTAAGGACCTGTTCTTAGAAACAGGAGTTGGATTAGGTTTCGCTTCAAAAAATGGTAAACTATATGTTAATCCGAGCTTAGGATTTGGGCATGGAAAATTATTATCAAATACAGCGGGAACTAAGATTGCCGAAAGTGTAATTCCAAGTTTATTTCTAGTTTATAATTCTGGAAGATTTGAATTTGAAACGTATCATGCTTATTATATGAGTTTAAGAGGTGAAGGAAATTCACAAGACTTGATGTTAAATTGGGTTATTCCTGGTTATAAAGTTAGTAAACATTTCTCGTTTGGAGGATTTTACGAACATTTAGGACAAACCAGAGTTGATAACGGTGACACTAAAACCTTATATCAATTTTTAGGAGGTTATGTAAAAGCAACCTTAAACAACGGTGTTTGGTTTCGTTTTGCAGCTGGCCCAAATATTTCTAACGATAAGTTAAATGCTAATGAATTTTATAAAATTCAAGCTTTTATACCACTATAACAAATTTAAGTGGGGGATTTACTGGAATTATATTTTCAGTAAATTTAGAAGTAATCTTGAAAAAGATTACTTCTTTTTCATTTATAGTAATACTTTTGCACGACAAAATTAAATTATGCATTTATTAAAAAGAGTTGGATATTATTTAATAGGAGTTTCTCTTGGTTCATTGGCTGTTGCTTACTTCTGGAAAAATAAAAATGTTTCGTTCGATTACGGAATGGATGCTAGAACATTAAAAACAATTAGAATTAGACAACGTGTTTTCTCTGAAGAAGCAAAACTCACTATGTCACAGCATAAAATAGATACTGCTCAAATATCTATGATCTTAAAAAAAGGAGATGTAAATTTTGGAAAAAGTAAACCTAGACAAAAACCTTGTGCAGAGTATTATGTTACAAGTAAAAATGTAGATTTATATGTTATTCGCTGCGATAGTACATCTACTATTGATAAAGTTATTATAAATACAATTAAATAACCCGTTATTTACATTAATAACATTAAGTCATTATAAATCAACACAAAAGAGTTTTGTTTTTTATATGCTAGTTTCTTTTTGTTTACTCATTTTAAATATGAGTCTACATTACTGTAAGGTTTTTATTTTATTTTCTTGTGGATATAGAAATACATATATCTGTAAGAAATAATACATCTTGATTAAATAGTAATCCTATTTAATCTTCTAAAGCCTATTTACCAATCTCTTGTTATTGTTCAAGTAAACTGTTGTTTTTCTAAAGAAAATTATATAAAAAAAACGTGAGAGTTAAATCCCCTCACGCTTTTTTAATAATATTATTATCGTAAACTTACTTACTTAATCGCTTTTACAAACTATGAATTTTCACGTATTAATTAGCTACGTCACTTGTAAATTTAATACGCATTAATCGTAACTCATCATCATCATAATCACCTTCAAATTCATCAAGTGCCTCTTGAATTTTATCAGTTTCAGCTTCCATAAAGTAATCATAGATTTCCTCTTGTTGGTCTTCATCTAACAGATCCTCTATGGCATAGTCGATATTTAATTTCGTTCCAGAAAATACGATTGCCTCCATTTCTTTGATTAAATCTCCCATCTCTAATCCTTTTGATTTAGCGATGTCATCTAAAGGTAATTTTCTATCTGTATTTTGTATGATATATAACTTAAGTCCTGAATTTACTCCAGTACTTTTAACAACTAAATCATCTGGACGTACAATATCGTTATCCTCTACATACTTGGATATAAGTTTTACAAAATCTTTACCATATTTTTTAGCTTTACCTTCTCCAACACCATGTACTTTTGATAGTTCATCGAGTGTTACAGGATATTTCAAAGCCATATCGTTTATAGAAGGATCTTGAAAAACTGCAAATGGAGGAACTCCTAATTTTTTTCCTACTTGCTTTCTCAAATCTTTTAAGAAACCAACTAATTTTTCGTCAGCACCTACTGATGACGCTCTGGCGTTAGTTATAATAGAATCGTCATCGTCAATATTAAAAATATGATCTTCAGTCATCATAAAAGAAGTTCCATTTTCAATAAAATCTTTTCCTTCTTTATTAATTTTTATAACTCCATATTGTTCTATCTCCTTTCTAATATAGTTAACAACTAAAATTTGTCTGATTAAAGCCATCCAATAATTAGCTCCTTTATCTTTACCTATACCGAAAAATGATTGTTCATGAGTTTTATGTGATTTTAATAATGCGTTTTCTGTTCCTGTAATTGTATTCACTAATTCTTTGGCTTTGTACCTTTCATTAGTTGCTACTACTACCTTAAGAAGTTTCACTACATCATCTTTTGCTTCATGCTTCTTTTTTGGATTCCGCATATTATCATCCATATCTGCACCTTCACCGTTTACCACATCGAAGTCTTCACCAAAATAATGCAATAAATATTTACGTCTATTCATTGATGTCTCGGCATATCCAACTACTTCTTGTAACAATGCATGACCAACTTCTTGTTCGGCAACTGGTTTATTTGCCATAAATTTTTCTAACTTCTCAATATCCTTGTATGAATAAAAAGTTAGACAATGTCCTTCCCCTCCATCTCTACCAGCTCTACCAGTTTCTTGATAATAACTTTCTAAACTTTTAGGAATATCATGGTGAATTACAAAACGTACATCTGGCTTATCTATTCCCATCCCGAAAGCTATTGTAGCTACAACAACATCACAATCTTCCATTAAGAACATGTCTTGGTGCTTGGATCTGGTTTTAGCATCAAAACCAGCGTGATAGGGTAAAGCATCTATTCCATTAACTTGAAGTATCTGAGAAATTTCTTCTACTTTTTTTCTACTTAGGCAATAGATTATTCCCGATTTACCCTGTTTCTGCTTGATAAATCGTATAATATCTCTTTCTACATTTTTAGTTTTAGAACGTACCTCGTAAAATAAATTTGGTCTATTAAAAGATGCTTTATATACATTAGCATCAGTCATTCCTAGTGTTTTTAGTATGTCCTCTTGAACTTTTTCTGTAGCAGTTGCTGTTAATCCAATAACTGGTACATTATCAATTTGCTTAATAATATTCCTCAAATTTCTATACTCAGGCCTAAAATCGTGACCCCATTCAGAAATACAGTGGGCTTCATCTATAGCAACAAAAGAAATTTTTTGTTCTCGCAAGAAGTCTACATATTCTTGTTTTATTAAAGATTCAGGCGCTACATATAGGAGTTTAGTAACTCCTGA
>JAHDDQ010000209.1 GCA_020629275.1 Tenacibaculum sp.
TTCTGTGCTCTGTTTATATTCCGTTTTTGCTTGTGCTAATTTTCTCTCAAAAATATTTTTGATATTTTGAAAGTCAAATTTAAAGGTTGCTAGATCATTTGGGTTTATAGCGAGTAGATGTATGTTGTTTTGAGTCTCGTATAATGCGTTCTTGATAGAATCGTTGAGAAAAGTTAAGATCAGTTTATGTGAATCATCTAGTATTATTTCTAATTGATTATTTAGCCTTTTTTCTAGTGTTTTTACTGATGATTTAAGTTTCAAAAATCTGCCTTCTACAGTTTCTAAGGCATTAATTATATTTAATGCTAAACTATGTATTCTATCGACTTCTTTTTTCATCGAGTTCATGTCAGTAATATCCATAAGTGGAAGCATGGAATCAAGAACTTCTCTTGGAGTTTCAAATATTTTTTTGAAGCGTACAGCTGATGGAGTAAAATTTTGATCTAACAATAATTGACTGTTGGGTGTAAACTCCCATAGTTTTCTTTGATATTTTTTTGATAGAGGGCGTAGCAATAACATAGTAAAACGGTTTTGTTTGAAAAAATTGTACTTGGTAGGTTTTTCGTTTTATATGCAGCACTTTCCTTATGAACGACTGTTTATTCCCTATGAATAATAAAAGAACGAATGTTCTTGATTATTGAATACAAATAATTACTATAAATTGAGTAAATACAGTATCTTTGGAATAATCAGGTTATGCTTTAACTTATGTCTAAATATACAAAAAAATCCTTACAAAACCTACATCTTTCCCCAAATTCTATTGTTTCAACAGAAGAATTTAATCACCTTATGGGTATTGAAGATGGTATTTATTTAGGTGATCCTTTATCTCCTTCGTTAGAATTATTCACCAACTTTATTGAATTATGGGTAGATCGAATAGAATACCGTTTATCGCTCGTTAAAACTAATTCACCTATCTATTTCCTACTTTATACTAATAGAGGATTTACTTACCATGAGTACAAAATCTTATTCAAAGAAATACAAGAAGAAAAATACCAACACTACCCAATTTTCAGCTTTTTGAGAATTAATTCAAAAGACCAGTTGGTGGAGTTTCGTGTGGGTTTGGAAGAAAATCTGGAATCTTATTTTCAGCTATTGTATAAAACCTTTGAAAGTACGAACAGGACTGGAATTACTTTTTTTTTGCGAAAATTGAAAACGCTACTACCACTTCGAGAACTACAAAGACATTGTTATATCTGTGGTGCAACGGGTTCAGGGAAAAGTGAACTCATGAGGTTGCTTTTTTATAACCTACAACAATCTAGTCAAAAAGGAAACACGAGAAGTCTCGTTTTGATTGATCCACATGGTGATCTATCGTTACAAATCAAATCCTCAAAACTTAATAAAGACTCTGACAGATTAATCTATATAGAGCCAGAATTACGGAAAGATTGGTCGCCTGTAATTAATCCATTGGAAATTGAAAAGAAAGATGATACGTCCATTGTTGCACGTGCACAATTTTTATCAAATGCGATTCAAGAAGCAGTTGGAACGGACTTATCTGTCAATATGGGGGCTATACTTATTCCATCAATCGCCTTGCTTCTTAGAATGGAAAATACGACACTACTTGACTTGGTTAAGCTGATGAAAGACGATAAGTCGATCATAGCAAAAGGTAGAAATCAAGGGATAAAAGCACATAGAATATTCTTTGAAAACTATCTTGATCCACATTATAAAAAGACAAAAACAGCGATCTATACCAAACTGCAAGCATTTTTAAATTTCCCTGCATTTTATAATATGGTAGTTGGAAAAAGTACCATCGACTTAGGAAAAGCGATCAATAGCGGAAAAGTGGTGATCTTTAATTTATCGCAAGGTGTATTTGGTGTAGAGGCATCCCAAGCGTTTGGACGTTTTGTTATTTCATTGATAAAAAGTCATGTGATCGTCAGGAAGCAATACCGAAAACCAACCTATTTGTTTATTGATGAATGCCAGAACTATGTTTCTCCTTCTATTCAGAGTATCTTGGAAGAAGCAAGAAAGTACGGTTTACACCTTATAATGTCAAATCAAACAGTTGAGAGACTTAAAAACATTGAAGATGTCGTATTATCCAATACGTCCGTCAAATTGATCGGTAAAAGCGACAGTATTAAAACGACCAGAAAAATGAGCAGTATAACAGGAACGGATAATAAGATATTTCAGAATTTACGAAACTATCATTTTTATATCAAAACAAGCCTGATTAATGGTGAGATTTTTAAAGTATCAGATGCGTTAATTCTTGATTCGTCTAGAACACTCAACAAGGAAGAAATTCGAGAATTGAACAAGAAAATAATTGATAAATATTACAGAAATATCAACGATGAAATGCAGCAAATAGAAGATTCGGAAGATGATCTTCCTTTTGATTTATAACAATAGTCTAAAATGGTCGAAATACTAAAACCATCACAACAAAAGATATTAGAAGCGTTGGCGAGATATAAGTTTTTGACTTCTTCGCAGATGATCCGACTTGGAATATCCAAGCGTAGGAGCAATTTATCAGTGATGCTCAAACCTTTAAAAGAAACTAAAAGGGCATTTATCGGTGAAATGCAATTTGCGTTTATTCCAACAAAAGGACGTTTGGAGAATTTCTACTATCTAAAGAATAAGGGAAAAAGAATACTACTAGATAGTGGTATGGAAGAAACCGAAATCAGAATCCCAAAAGGTAGAACGGTTATGTTCACACAAGATTACTTTCACAGAAAATATACGATTGATTGCCATATTGCTTGTGATCTTTCAGCAGTTCAACATGGCGTGAAAGTATTATTTTTTGATAGATATTTTGATAAAACGGGTAATAACAGAATCAGTAAAAACCTACAAGCCAAAACTAAAGTGGCTACCGACTTAGATTATATCATAGCTGATGGTTCTTTATTGATTGAATCTGAACACGGCTCTAAGTTGTACGCATTAGAATTATACAATGATAAAAACACCAAAAGAATATTAAGACAACTCGATAAGCACCTTGAAGGTATCAAATCTGCAACACTTTGTAGAAATTATGGCATTGAAAAAGCACATAGGTTACTAGCTATTTTCACCCATTCAGAAACGAAAAAGGCTGTCATGGCTAAGTTTGAGGATAAGCGTTTGGGTAAATATGTGTTTTTCAATGATTATGAAAGAGTAGTAGAGGATTTTTTTGAGGGGTGGGGAAATGAAACAAGACAAACAAACATCAAACAATAAAACGGAAAATTAAACTATGAGAAATTATAAATTAGTATTTCTTTGCTTTTGTTATCTATTAAGCCCTAGCAAAATAGCGAAGTGTCAGATAGCTGATACGCTCACGTATATAGATAGCATTAAACAAATAAAACAGAAAGCATCAGAAATTTCAAAAAAAGATATTGATAGCGCTTTTCTGAAATTTGGAGAAGCTGAACAGATTGCCATTAATAATAAAGATTCAGTTGAGGTTTTATGGATAAAAATTCAGTATGCTCTACTACATGAAAAGGCTGCTAATTATAAAGAAGCTATAATGATGTTTGAAGAGGGACTAGAAAGTGAAATATTTAATAACCGAAATGATAGTAAAACTAAAAAAGTTAGAATTGCTCTTTTTATTAATCAAGCCAATACTTTAAGGAGGATTGGAGATACAACAAAAGCTCTAGAGAACTTAATAAAAGCTGAAAGAATTGCACTAACGTACACAGAAAAAGATTCCAAAAGAATTAATTTATCACTTTACAATTCAATAGGTTCAATATATTCAAACCTAAAAGAAGCAGATAAAGCACTAAAATATAGGCTAAAATGTTTAAAATACGTAGATGGAAACAACAAATTTGAGTGTGCTATCCAAAATAATATAGCTTCATCCTATTCTGAACTAGGTAAAATAGACAGTGCAGAGTATTATTATTTCAAAAC
>JAHDDQ010000034.1 GCA_020629275.1 Tenacibaculum sp.
CAAGACAATTTGAGCAAGCAACTTTTAACGATTTCTCGTAGTTTGTCATTATTAGCATACTAATCACTCGACCAACCATAGTTACATTCATTTTTTGAGTTTTAGAATTGCATTTCGGACAAGGATGATTTCTTAAAATTTCACAGTATTCCTTAAATTCAGATTCTGTTAATTCCTTTGTTTGAGAATCGACACTGTCAATTAAATTAAGATTCAGATTTCTTTTTTTTATTTCTGCTTTTAAAATGTCAAGAACTTCTGGGCGCAAAGAACCAGCCTCTTCTGATGCGATTTTTTCAATTTTCCAATCATCAAAATTTTTATAGTTTTCTCTAATATCGTTTAAATCCATTCCAGTTTTTCTCAAATGTGTGGTAACGTTGTTGTATAAGGAAAGTTGCGTGGTTTAAGTACCAAAGTTAGCAAATAAATCACAGATAGAAAGTCCGCGAGGACTTTCGTAAATTGGCTTTTACCAGCAATTTTTTTTATACGGTGTTACCCAACGTTTTTTATTTCAACAGTTCTTCTAATTCAATATTTTTTTCTTTTTTCAGATGCTTTTCAAGTAAATCTCTATAACATTCAAAACTCACAGAAATAATACAACCTTGATAAAATTCCTCAATTCCGAGTTTGTTGAGTTCTTTCCCAAATTTCTCATTATAAAACATTCCTCCAGTAAAATATTTCAATTCATTATTTTCAAGGTCAGATGCAAATTTTTTTTCCATTTCAGCACATTCTAATCCACTATATTCTCCAAATATTTTGTTCCTTCTTTCCATATCAAAATATTCAAAAGTTGAGAAAGCACTTATTATAAATAAAAGAAGTCCAATTCCGAGTGCTGTTAATGTCAATTTTTTACTCTTCATTTTTAAACTTCTTGGTAGAAAAAAGAAAACAATTAAAAGGCAAAACAGAATTATTGGAAATATGAACTTTTCGAAAGTCTCATATTCCGAAAGTTTTGAGTAATTAAAAATGGTCAAACCAAGTCCAATTAATAAAAAAGTCAGAATGATGTATTTCAGTTTTGCGTACATATTTTTGCAATGTTGGGTAACGGCTCAGTGTATGAAATCGTAGCGTGTAAAAAGATACTACATTTTCGAATTAGCACAGAGCCAAATTTTTATATTTTGATTTAACTTTTCTTATTTAAAGCCAAATTAAAAATTTGGCGGACTTTCTAAATACACACAAACCTTTTGGTTTAGCACTTATTAGCTATGTTTTATACACCGTGTTGCCTACAGTTTTTTATTCCTTTTCATTTTGCGTTATTGAATTAATCATTCTTTTCAAAAGTTCCGATGGCATTAATATGAATCTTTTAGAATTTAATAATAATCGGTCAAATGCAAGGAAACAAAGAAAAGATTGATAAACGGCTCTATCCTTTTCTGCAATTTCAAAAACACTCGAATTTTGAAGAAATTGGAAAGAAAAAACAAGTAGATAAATGAAAAAAGAAGAATAAATTATAAATCGAATATTTTCTTTATTAAGCACATATTCTGTTAATTCATCCAATTTGAATTTTTTCATTTTTTCAGAGTCTTTTAATCTAAATGGTCCGAACTGATATATGAAGTTTAAAATCTGTTTGTAAAAAGCTACTGAAACACAAGTCGCAAAAGTCAATATTATAAAGAGATTTGTTTGTTCTTTTAAGTTTACATAATCAAAATATTCATTTGTTCTGATTAGTAATAAAGGTAAAGAAATGGTAAAAAGCCCAAATAGAAAAGTATGTAATATCAATCCCATTGTCGGTATCGCAAACTGTAATAAAAACAAAGCTAATGCTAAAGGTAAAGAAATTACTTTATTAAAATATTCAAGTATTTTATTAGAAAACTTTTTGTGTAACCAGCCGAATATAATTAATAGTACAACGTAGCCTACAAAGTAGAATATCCAATTATAGTTTTTTGAGTTGTTTAAATGTTCCATTCCCATCGATAAGAAGAACATTATTATCAAAGAGATTACGATGATAATTAGTAAGAATAAGGTAGATTTTGATTCTTTTTTAATATTCACTCAATTTTGGTTTAAATTGTAGGCAACTAGTTATATAAACATAAAATATACTGTTATCCCGTACTTTGGGTGTATAAACAAATATTTTACTAGAGTATAAAAATAAATATACTACACATCACTTGTATACGGATTTCCGTATACGCATGCATTTATAAACATAACTAGGATTATTTTGTGCTTTTTTCGAAGATAAAGCATGTAAGGGATATAATACTTGTGTTCTTCTATGTAAATATAAAAAATTTAGTAAAAAAAACAATGTTATGTTACTTTATATAAAGTTATGTAGTTAACAAAATTATATTTTCACAATATTTTCTTTTTTAAGTATGGATAAATTACAAAACCGTAATAATAATTGTGCAATAGCAATAGTATCTTGCTCACAGTAAGCAACAATTCTGGGTAGGTTTTTTTCTTCATAATACACATGGGCAACTTCACTACCATCGATATCTTGTTTTGGCGAAGGAATTCCTAAAATATGTGTTAATAACCGTAAAGAAGTGTAATGTTTATAGTCCCCAAATTTCCATAGATCCAAGGTGTCTAAATGTTGAATCTCCCATGGTTTTTTACCAAATAAATTTAGTTTCTTGGGTAAAGAAATTTGATGAATAATCATGCGACGTGCGATAAACGGAAAGTCAAATTCTTTTCCATTATGAGCGCACAAAAGGTGTTTTTTATGATTAAAGTGTGTGTTTAGTAATGCTTTAAAGTCAGATAAAATAGTATGTTCGTTGTCATTAGCAAACGAAGTTACTCGAAGTTGGTATTCATCATTCTGTGCTGTAAAGTAACCAACAGAGATGCAAATTATTTTTCCAAATTCAGCCCAAATTCCAGCTTTATGATAAAATTCTTCTGCGGTAAATGCTTCTTTTCTTTGGTATCGAGTTTTTAAAGCGTATAACTCTTGGGTTTCTTCCGAAAGTGCATTCCAATTTTTGTGTTCAGGCACTGTTTCAATATCTAAAAATAAGATATTGAGTAGGTTTAGGTTTTGTAACATGAATGTTTAGCAATTTAATTTATAGCGTTTTTTGTAAAAGTAAATAAATTAAAACGAAAATTATTTCAATAAATAGAGAATTCGATAGCGTTTTTTTATAATTCTTAACGTGGATTTTATAAGAAGATTTTTTTAAAGGATATAATGAATAACGTCCATACAGTGTATATATGTGAAGATCTATTTCTAAACAGCACATCAAGGGGGTTTTAAAACCTCTTGATGTGCTGTAAAGTTTATCATTTGAATAGATAAAATATCAACCTTATGATTGGTTCATTATATCTTCTATTTCTTCTGCTTCAATAGGAATGTTTCGCATTAGGTTAAACGGCTCTCCGTTTTCTTGAATAATAACATCATCTTCTAAACGTATACCAAAACCTTCTTCAGGAATGTAAATCCCAGGTTCAACGGTAAATACCATATTAGCTTCCATAGGTTCATGTAAAAGCCCGTAATCATGTGTGTCTAAACCAATATGATGCGAAGTTCCGTGCATAAAATATTTTTTATATGCTGGCCAATTTGGGTCTTCATTTTGAATGTCTGCTTTATCTAGTAAGCCTAAGTTTAACAACTCAGAGGTCATTAATTTACCAACTTCCACATGGTAATCGGACCAAATAGTCCCAGGAACTAATAATTTTGTAGCTTCATTTTTAACTTTATTTACAGCATTATACACTGCTTTTTGACGTTCAGAAAAACGACCAGAAACAGGAATTGTTCTACTCATATCACTAGAGTAATTGGCATACTCAGCACCAACATCAAACAAGATTAAATCGCCAGCTTTACATTGTTGATTGTTTTCAATATAATGTAAAACATTAGCATTACTACCACTAGCAATAATAGGCGTGTATGCAAAACCTTTTGATCTGTTTCTTAAGAATTCATGCGCAAATTCAGCTTCAATCTCATACTCCCAAACATCTGGTTGTACGAAGTTTAAAATACGTCTAAATCCTTTTTCAGTAATATCACAAGCTTTTTGCATTAAGTCAAGTTCTATTTGATCTTTAACTGATCGTAAACGTTGTAAAATAGGGTTGCTTTTTGCTACAGCATGTGCAGGATATTTATTTAATAACCATTTTGTAAATCGTGCTTCACGAGTTTCAGTTTCAACTTTAGCGCGGTAATGTTCGTTTGTGTTTATATATACAGTATCAGCTAAAGCCATCATTTCTGCCAATACTTTTTCTAAGTCTTGTAACCAAAAAACAGACGAAATTCCGCTAGTTGCTAGTGCTTTTTCTTTAGTAAGTTTTTCACCTTCCCAAACAGCGATATGCTCGTTAGTTTCTTTTAAAAACAAAACTTCTTTTAAATTGTCTTTCGGACAATTAGGAAAAACAACTAAGATGCTTTCTTCTTGGTCTACACCACTTAAATAAAAAATATCTCTATGTTGTTCAAAAGGTAATGTTGTATCTGCACTTACAGGGTAGATATCGTTCGAATTAAAAATTGCTAAACTATTTGGCTTCATTTGCGCCATAAAGTTTTTACGATTTTTAATAAATACATCACGGTTAATAGGTAAATATTTCATTTGAACTAGACTTTTAAAGTTAATTGAAATTCAAAAATAAAGAAACATTTAAGTAACAGCAGAAGCCAAATGGCGTTATTTTATATTTTTACGGATTCGACTCATATGCCTTTTAGAAATTCCTAGAAATGAAGCTAAATAATGCAATGGAATGGTTTGTAATAATTCAGGTTCGTTGGTAAGTAGTTTTGAATAACGTTCTTCGGGAGATAATGTAAGTAAATCTATTCTATGATCGTCGATTAAAAATATCTGACGTTCAATAAGGCTGTGATAAAAACTGTAAAATGCTTTATTGTGTTTAATTAGGTATTTAAAGTCATTAATAGTAATTGTAAGTAGCACACAATTGGTTAATGCTTTTATGTTTTTTCTGGAAGGTTTTTGATGAAGAAAGCTTTTTAAGGCAGAAGTACAGGAGTTTTTTAAGGCTAAATATGTGGTTTTTTCTTCGTCTGTCAGCGGAATAGCATGCTGTAAAACGCCACTTTCTATAAAACAGAAATAGGAGCAAATTTCATTTTCTGAAACGAAATAATCATTCTTTTCTAATGTGAATACTTCAAAACGTTTTAGAATATCTGGAATGAACTCATACAAAGTTTCATCACTAATAAGTGTTTTCAAATACACCTTAAAGTTTTCAGTTGTCGTATTCATTTAAAAATTAACACTCTTTTTTGGGTTCATAATTACGCAAATGTGAATTGACATCGCACGAATTTTAATTCATAATAGGTTAACGGTGAATATATAGATTATTTTTAGATATAAATTTATGTTTAAATAACCTCGTTAGAAAATAAATAAAAGGATGAACTATTATCAAAAGAATAAGCACATGATGCATCTAAAAGAGCATAAAACATTTCAAATAATAATGTTAATTCTATTTCTTATTTCAGCATTTTATTTTTCATTTTCAGAAGTAAAAATAGCTAACGATATACCAATTTGGGTTGTATGTATACTTCCTGTAAGTGTATATACATACCAAGTATCTAGAAAGGTTGATTTTGATATGGCAGCTCAAAGATTAGAAGTTTCTTTTTTCGGTTTCTTCCCTCAGAAGTATAATTTAAAAAATTTTGAACGGCTCATAATAATTAATCATAAAATGAACTTTATAAATAATGGAAAAGAGGTAAAAATAATTTTTAAAGGCGATCAAACTAAAGAAGTATCATTACTCAGAAAACATAAATTCAAAGGTATTGAGGATTTTATAAAAGAAACTCAAAAGATCATTCAAGGAGACTTTTAATGACGTTAGGAATGCACACAAAACGCGATTTAATTATATTAAAATTAGAAAAAAGATTTTAGTAGAAAAACAAGCATAAATACATTGGTAAACTACAAATGTTAATTCAAATACGCTAGCGTCCGCGAAATAAGTTACATTTAAAACAGAAACTAAACATATTCAATAATGAGATTAATTGTTTTTCTTACAGTAACATTTTTATTGATATTTACAAGTAATGCTCAAGACTTGGTAGATATTCGAACAACTAAATTGGGTAAGCAAACGCTTTATAGTAACCTTGAGAATAAATTGTTAACGGGTACTTTTAAAGTAGCTACAAGTTATAACGGGAAATATGCTGAAATTACCCTTTTAGAAGGAAAATTAGCTGGTGTCCGTAAAGACTATAATCAGAACGGAGAACTAGTTAAAGAGGAAAATTATAAAGACGGTTTTTTAGAAGGAAAAGTAACTCACTATTTTAGAAATGGTATTGTAAAAAGAGAAGAGTTCTACGTAAAATCAATCATAGATGGAACTTGTACATCGTATAATTTTAAAGGAGAAGAAATTGCTAAAGAACACTATAAAAAAGGTGTTAAAGTAGGAAAATGGATTGCGAAGTATAAAAAGTTTGGAGGAACTGAATATCATGTACATACAAAACAATATGATGAGCAAGGAAAACCTAAAGGAATATGGAAGGAAGTTGACGAAAATGGTGATCCTGTTTGGGTAAAAAAGTACAAGACTCCTAATCACTACGAAAAGCAAGAATACTTTTCTAACGGTAAAAAGAAAAAGGAGTTCAGTAGAAAAAATAATAAATTGATTGGTGTTTATGAAGAGTATTATGATACGGGTATTTTAAAAATTAAGGAGCTCTATAAAGATGGAAAATCTACGTTTAAACAAAATAACTACGATGACGGAACTACAAAGTTTGTAGGGAATTATAAAAATGGAAAATCTCATGGAGAACATGTTCATTACGATAATGATGGAGTGATAACTATGAAGGGAAGTTACGACAATAGTAAACGAACAGGAGAATGGATAATTGTTAGTAGGGGAATAAAAACAATAGTAAACTATAAAAAAGGTAAGAAGAATGGTAAAGAAAAAGTATATAATAGTAAAGGAAAATTGTTTTCTACAGGAAACTATTTAAATAACAGAAAAGACGGGCTTTGGAAGTTTTACAATGCTGAAAAAGAAGTAACTAAGGAAATGAAATATGAAGAGGGAAAGAGAATTTCAGTAACTAGCTATTAAGAAAATGACTAAATTATTTTTAGTGTTATTCATGATTATGAATAGCTTAATTTTTAACAGTCAGAACATTGTAGGTAAAACTTTTGAAGGACAAATAAAAAGCACCTGTGTAGAGACTACTGAAGATATGTACATGATTCATTTCTACAGAAAATTTATCTTTAAAAAAGATACTGTAGCTATCTTGGATTTTGAGTTAGGGACAGAAGCTTCATTTCATAAGGAATTGAAAACGTATACATGGAGAATGATTAATGGTTTAATAAGTATTAATAACTATGCGATTTATAAGAAAATAATAATTAGAGAAAATAAAATAGTTTGCTTAGATCGAAATGGAAATGAGTTTAGTTTTAATGAAGTTATGAATCCGATGCAACCAAAATAATGTATGTATGAGATGGATCTGTTTTATAGTGATAACAATTATATGTGCTAGCTGTACATATTCATATAAGAAGAAAAAGAGCACAAAGGAATTCGCAAGGACACCATACCAAGCGTTTTTTTCCAAATTAGATGATCTAATATGCACCGATACTATATTAGTGCAGTCTCAAACGAATATTTTTGGTTGTGGAACAGGAGCTCATGAGTATTATGAAAACTTAAAACAAAAAGGATTGGATAAGTTTTATGGACAATACGGAAATGTATTATCAGACACTAATCTTTTACATGAATTTGAGGAAGTACATAACACAAAAATATTGTGGGTTTTTAGAGGTTATGAAGGAGAATTGTTAGAATTTAATGATTCATTATTAAAGAAAGATACGTTATTACTGAATCGCTTATTGAAAGAAAAACAATTTGTAAAATTTAATGAAGCTCCCAATAGTATGGCAACAGCTACAATCACAGTTTCTATAGCAAATCCAAAGGTAAAAGAAACAATAATAAAGACGTATTTAGCAGGATTAAAACATTCAGGATGGTCAGCTATATTAGTAAAAAATGAAAAGCTAAATCAGAAAAATTTTGAAAGTGGTTACGCCCCTTTTTAAAGCAGTGATGTGGAAATATATAATTTTATGCGAAAAAGTAATTAAGCATTTTTTACTCAATATCCTTATAGTAATAATTCCTCTAACAGGACTTTATGTGTATGCAGACATTGCCTTTAAAGAAAATAAAAAGAAAGAACACCCAACAGATGTCGGTTTAGGAATTGCTATTTTCTTATTTTTCATTTTAATAAGCCTTTTCATCTTTTTTGTGGTTGATACTATTAAACAATACAGAAGCAAAGAATATAAGTTAATGGTGATAAGTATATTGTTTATATCTCTTTTCACTTTACCCATATTAAATATTCATTGTTTAATGGGAGGAAATATCTTTTTTTGCGACGCATTAATCGCTTTTATGAAAGGCTATTTTTAAAAAAGGTACATGTTAAGGAAACGTATAGATAAATCACCATTTCTTTAACATGTATTTATTGAAAGTTAACTTTCTCTTCTAGGACCTCTATTAGGTTTTCTTTTTGAATTAGTTTTTTTTCGATTAGAAGAACCAGAATTGTTATTGCTATCATTAGGTTTTCTTTTCGCTCTAAAATTTCTTTTTTGAGACTCTCCTTGTTGCGATGCAACAGTTTTTCTTGGTTTCTTTGTTGATGTATTATTTTGTTGTGGTTGTTCAGTTGGTGTAAGATCAAAACCTTCCAGTTCAACGATTTCTAGTTTCTGCTTCAGTAGTTTTTCGATGTTTCTAACATACTCTGCTTCTTCACCACTTACTAATGAAATAGCCTCACCACTTGCACCAGCTCTACCTGTTCTACCAATTCTATGTACATAATCTTCTGGTATATTTGGTAATTCATAGTTGATAACGTGAGGTAAAAGAGGAATATCTAAACCACGAGCAGCAATGTCGGTAGCAACCAAAACACGAATAGTGTTTTCTTTGAATCCTTTTAATGCTTTTGTCCTTGCTCCTTGGCTTTTATTACCATGAATAGCAGCGGCAGAGATATCTTTTTTATTTAGTTTATCGGCAAGCCTGTTAGCACCATGTTTAGTTCTTGTAAAAATAAGTACTTGACTCCAGTTTCCGTCGGAAATAAGTTGTGTAACCATAGCTGTTTTTCTACTTTTTGGTACACGATATATTTTTTGTGTAACCATTTCAGCTGTAGTATTTTCAGGAGCGGCTTCAACGAGAACAGGATTGTTTAAAATACCTTGTGCTAGTTTTTTTATTTCTTTGGAGAATGTTGCAGAAAACAGTAAATTTTGTCGTTTCGAAGGTAAAAACTCAATTACTTTATTAATATCACGAACAAAACCCATGTCTAACATACGGTCTGCTTCGTCCAAAATAAAAAGATCAACTCTTTTAAGCGATAAGGCTTTTTGTTGATGTAAATCAAGTAATCTACCTGGTGTGGCTACTAATACATCTACACCACTTCTTAACGTTGCAATTTGTGATTTAGGTTTTACACCTCCAAATATCACAGTAGACTTAATGTTAAGGTGCTTACTGTATTCTCTTACGTTGTCGTAAATTTGTGCAGCTAACTCTCTAGTAGGAGTTAGTATTAATGCTCTAATAGGTCTGTATTTCGGATTTTTAGTATCGCTAATAATCTGTAAAATAGGTAATGTAAAACCAGCGGTTTTACCAGTTCCTGTTTGAGCAGAAGCCAATACATCCTTGCCTTCTAATATTACGGGTATTGCTTTTTCTTGTATTGGTGATGGATTTGTATATCCTTTCTCTTCAATTGCTTTTAAAAGCTCTTTTTTTAATCCTAGTGATTCAAATGTCATAAATATATATACAGAAATAAAGTATAGTATTATTTCTATTGGTCTACAAAGGTACGTTTATTGATTTTCCTAACGAGAAAAGCACTCAATAATTATTTTAAATCACTTTTATTGTTCTTGTAAAAAAGCTAAATAAATCTTTACATCAAATTTCTAAAGACTTTTTCGATAAATTTATTTTATGACCCAATATGAAAGAGGGGATCCCCTAAATTTACAATTGGAAAATTATTTTTAGCAATAATATAACCATCTTTTGGTGCTTTTACTAGAAATTTAGTTTCTCCATAAGTGTCTGCAATAAAACCTAATACTTGTCCTTTTTTTACTTCGTCTCCATTATTAACTTTTGCGTTAAAAAGGCCAGCTACTTTGGAGCGTATCCAACTTCTTTTCGTTATTTCAATGGCGCTATTTTCAATTGGAACTTTAATATTAGCACTTATCATTTTAAAGTATTTGAGAATCCGAAGTGTACCGTTTATACCTTCTTGTATAGCAAACTCCTCTAAACGTAAAGACTCTCCACCTTCATAAACAATAACAGGGATATCGTACTTAAAACACTCTTTTCTAAATGATTTAGCAATTAATGTTGAACCAAATTGAAAAGGAGCATTAAATAACCCTGCTAAAGTTTTAGCTTTATCATCTTCAGGTGTATAACGTATTTGAGGATAATTGTTTCTTTGAGCTCCACCTGTATGATAGTCGATAGCAAAATCTACATTCTTGGTAATTTCTTTCATTAGATAATAAGCAAGTCTACTGGCTAATGATCCTTTTTCTGAACCAGGAAAACTTCTGTTCACATCTTTACCATGCATTTCTCGTGATAAATCTAAAAAACCAAAAATATTTAATACAGGAACAACAATAACGCAACCACGATGAATCTTATACGACTTATCAATTAGCATTCTTCGAACTAACTCTATACTATTTGTTTCATCACCATGAAGACCACCTTGTAATAAGATGGTTGGCCCTAGTTTATCTCCATTAAAAACATATACAGGAATTTCAATAAGAGTACCCGTAGGTAGCCTATCAATAGGAATTCGGATTAATTTAGATTCGCCTAAACCAATACGTTCACCACGAATAATTACCGTTTCATTCTTGAACTCTTTGTCGAACATTTTTTTTCAATATATTTAATAATACTTTCACCAATATTAACTCTTGTACACGTTTCAATACCCTGTAAACCTGGTGTTGAGTTTACTTCTATCACTAACGAACCTTTTTTAGATCGAATTAAATCTACACCAGCAATAGGCAAACCAAGATAATTAGCAGCTTTAATTGCGATAGTTTTTTCCGTATCTGTTAAATTTACTTTAAAGCCAGAACCACCTCTATGAATATTGGATCTAAAATCATCCTCTAAGCCTTTGCGTTTCATCGAAGAAATTACTTTATCACCAGCCACAAGAACACGTATATCTTCACTATTACTTTCCTTTATAAATTCTTGTAATAAAATGCTTTTATTCATACCATAAAAAGTATCAATAATAGACTTCGCAGATTTCTCACTTTCTGCTAACATAACACCAACACCCTGAGTTCCTTCTTGTAATTTTATTACTACAGGCGCACCTCCCAATAATTCAATTTGTTCTTTAATATTCTCTGGGTTTACAGAAAATACAGTATCAGGAATAGGAATTTCTTTATGGTTTAAAATTTGTAATGTGCGTATTTTATTTTGTGCTCTTAATATTCCTAAAGATCTTGCAGTACTGTATACGTTATTCATTTCAAACTCCTTAACAACTGCGGCACCATGCCTTGTTATCGACGCACCTATTCGAGGAATAATAACATCTGGCTCATTAATTATATTCTCTCCTTGATATATAATTTGCCTTTTACCACCACTTAATTTTATTGAACATCGGGTATGATTAATGATACGAACATTATGCCCACGTTTAAGCGCTTCATTGTAAATTCGTTTTGTAGAATAAATGTGCTCACCAACCGATAAAATAAAAATAGTCATATGGCATCTTTTTTCACAAATCTAATCAAAATATAAAGTGGAAACTATTTTTTATTTTTGATGTCATTAGTCAAACCAAATATCATGAAACAAATCTTTAAAATCTTACTTTTTGTAGCACCATCTCTTTTTGCACAACAAGTAGCAACACCAGCAAAAAATATTCAAGATGCATTGCGTAAAAAAGAGGCAATGGTAAGTGCTTCATTAGTGAAGAATATTCCTTTTGAGAATATTGGACCAACGATTATGAGTGGTAGGGTAGTTGACGTAGCAGTAAACCCTAATAATACGATAGAATTTTATGTAGGATATGCTTCAGGAGGTTTGTGGTATACTAAAAATAATGGAAATACATTTACGCCAGTAATGGACAGTGCACCTACGCAAAATATAGGTGATATAGCTGTTGATTGGAGTAGTGGTACGATTTGGGTAGGAACAGGAGAAAATAACTCATCTCGTTCATCTTATGCTGGAATAGGAATTTTAAAGTCTACTGATAAAGGGAAAACATGGAAGAATGTTGGATTACCTGATTCACACCATATAGGTAGAATTTTGATTAATGGTAAAAACTCACAAGAAGTAGTAATAGGTGTTGTAGGGCATTTATATTCTTCTAATACAGAACGAGGAATTTATAAAACTACAGATGGAGGTGAAACATGGAACAGAACTTTATTTATAGATGAAAATACAGGAATAATTGACATACAACAAGCGCCAAATAATTTCAACGTACTATACGCAGCTGCATGGGAGCGCGAACGAAAAGCTTGGAATTTTGACGGTGACGGAAAGAACTCAAGTATTTATAAATCTACAGATGGAGGAACATCATGGAAAAAGATTTCAGATAACAATGGTTTTCCAAACGGAAATGGAGTAGGTAGAATAGGTTTGGCCGTATATGATGAAAATACAGTTTATGCACTTCATGATAGTCAGTTTAGAAGAAAAAAGATAGCAGATAAAGAAAAATCTTCGAACGCATTGTCTAAAGATGATTTCAAAACAATGTCAACATCAGATTTTTTGAAGCTAACAGATAAAAAACTGAATTCGTATCTTAAAACTAATGGGTTTCAGGAAAAGTATAGAGCTGAAAATGTAAAGCAAATGGTGCGTTCAGGTGCAGTAAAACCTATTGATTTAGCTAAGTATTTAGAAAATGCAAATTCGTTATTATTTGATACACCTGTAATAGGAGCAGAGGTTTTTAGAACTGAGAATGGAGGAACATCATGGAAAAAAATGCATGAAGGTTATTTGGAAGATTTATATTATTCTTACGGATATTATTTTGGTGAAATTCGTGTTGATGAACAAGATAAGAATGGAATTTATGTATTAGGAGTACCCATTTTAAAATCTAAAGATGGAGGAAAAACATTTACATCAATAAGTAAAGAAAATGTACACGCAGATCATCAAACGTTATGGGTAAACCCTAAGCAGCAAGGACATTTGTTAGACGGTAATGATGGAGGTTTAAATATCTCTTATGATGACGGAGAAAGTTGGGTTAAGTTAAATACACCACCAGTTGGTCAGTTTTATTCCGTTCATGTTGATAATCAAAAACCTTACAATGTATATGGAGGATTACAAGACAATGGGGTTTGGATGGCTAAACATACTGCAAAAATTGATAAAGCTTGGTTACAGAGAGGAAAAAATCCATATGAGTCAATTATGGGAGGAGATGGAATGCAGGTTGCAGTTGACAATAGAAATCCTAATGTTGTGTACACGGGTTATCAGTTTGGAAATTATTTTAGAATCGATAGAACTTCTGGTAAACAGAAATACATTCAACCAAAACATAATTTAGGCGAGAATCCATACCGATTCAATTGGCAAACACCAATTCACCTATCAAAACACAATCAAGATATTTTATATTTAGGAGGGAATAAATTACACAGATCTTTAAATCAAGGAAATGATTGGGAAACTATTTCTGGGGATTTAACTAAAGGAGGTAAAAAAGGGAATGTTGCTTATGGAACGTTAAGTACAATTAGTGAAAGCCCTTTTCAATTCGGATTGCTTTATGCAGGATCAGACGATGGTTTAGTTCACATAACAAAAAATGGAGGAGGAAGCTGGGGGAAAATATCAGATTCCTTTCCTCAAGATTTATGGGTGAGTAGAGTTATAGCGTCTCAACATAAGAAAGAACGCGTTTACGTTACATTAAATGGTTATCGTTGGGACGATTTTAATACTTATGTATACGTTTCTGAAGATTATGGACAAACCTGGAAAAGCATCACGAATAATATTCCAATGTCACCAGTTAATGTAATAAAAGAAGATTCTAGTAATGAGAATATTTTATATTTAGGAACCGATAACGGTTTGTATGTTACGTTAAATAGAGGGAAAGTATGGGAGATTTTCAATAAGAATTTTCCTAATGTAGCTGTTCATGATTTGGTAGTTCAGCCGGAAGAAAAACATTTAATTGTAGGTACACACGGAAGAAGTTTGTATAAAGCTAATATTTCACCACTTCAAGAGTTTACAAATGAAAAGAATAGAAAAGCAACTCAAATTTTCAAAATTAAAAATAAAAGAAAAAGCAGTTTTTGGGGAAATTCATGGAGTAAATGGCTAAAGCCTTCAACACCAACAATTACAATTCCTTTTTATACGAATACGGCAAAAGAATTAGAAGTAGTTATTTATGCTGAAAATGAAGTACAAGTAAACAACATTAAGGTTAAAGCGTTAAAAGGATTTAATGAAGTCGATTATGACGTTACTTTTAGTGAGAAAGGATTGAAGAATTTTAAGAATAAAGACAAAGAAACGATACTAAAAACTGCTAAAAACGGAAAGACATATTTACCTAAAGGGGTATATACAGTAAAAATATTAGGTGAAGAACAAACATTAGAAATCAAATAAAATATGGGTATCATTAAAGTAAATAATATTAAGGTATTTACAAATCACGGTTGCTTAGACGAAGAAGCAAAAATAGGTGCTGAATATCGTATAGATATTGAAGTGGAAGCAAATTTAGCATTATCATCGGCAACTGATGAGTTAAAAGATACAGTAGATTATGTACATTTAAATAAAATAGCACAAGAAGAGATGGCAATACGTTCTAAATTATTAGAGCACGTTGCACAACGAATGTTAGATAGGATTTTTAATGAAATAGAACTTGTTGATAGTGCGACAGTTAGTGTTGCGAAATTGAATCCGCCGATAGGCGGAAATGTAGCAGAGGTGGTAATTGTTTTAAGTGAAGTGCGTAAAAGTTAAAAATATACTTGCGTTACTGTAGAAAAAGCTTAAATTTGCATTCGCATTTAAGGTGTCGTGGCCGAGTGGCTAGGCAGTGGTCTGCAACACCATCTACAGCGGTTCGAATCCGCTCGACACCTCAAAAACCCTTGTAATCGTAAGACTACAAGGGTTTTGTTTTTTAATTGTTTGTAGTAAGTGTTTTTAATTAATCTTCATACAAAGAAATATCTTATCTACAGGAAATTAACCTTTATGTGATTTCATAAACCGATATCCTACCTTTCGCTTTTGGAAAAGATACTTATAACTTTTTTTTAATATGTCGTTTTCCAATCTAACTTCTCATAATTATTTTGCAGTTTTTTTAGGTCTAACTCTTTAGTAGTAAGTCCTTTTTAGTGTAAAACTTCCTTAAGTTCAATTCGTGTTGTTCATACCATTGACGAACTATTTTACTATTTTCTTTTATGTTTTTTGATATGACATAATTCGAATATATTAAATTATGTACATTAAAAATTTTCAGAGTAAAATTATGTGTTCCGATATAAATAACGTTTTAACCCGAATTAAGTTCTTTAATTACTCTTTTACCAAAGGTTACGTTTTTTTAGATAGAACTTTATTTATAATCTTTACAAAAATACTTTTTAATCATATACCTAGTAATCGGCTTTAATGTTTTTCCTGTTTCTGGGTGTAACCCAAGTGATGTAAATATTTCTAACTTGCCTTTTCTATTCTTCCCGTACCATATTTTTACATTTCCGTTTTCACTAAAATATTTAATATCACAGCTCGGTTTAATTTTTTTAAAATGTTTAATTCGTTCCTGTTTATAGATTTTAAGTTGTTTAATATCATATTTCTTCGGGTTAAATTTAGTTTCAGTGTAATGAGTTTCATTCCATACCATCCATCTTTGTTTCTCAACGGAAAAATAAGCTATTGAAGAAATTACTAATAACATGCTTAAAATGAATATAGCTTTGTTTTTTTTAATCATTTCGATGTATCCCGTTCTATCATAGTTTACTATAGTGATCTCTCCAGCTTTTTTTATTGAATTTTTTGATACAAAATCTTCATAACTCTTATAGTCTAAATATTCTGCTGACTTATTTAAAAGATCAGAACTTGGGTTACTAGTAATTTCAATATCATTTTCTATATATTTTTTATGATAACGTATAAATGTTATACTATTTACGTTCAATTTAAGCTTTTCAGTAAAGTGCTCTTCTAAATGATTAGATAAGCCATTTCTTGTGGTGCTACCTGATTGGTCTTTTGCTTTTTTAAAAACGGCTTCGAATAATTTTTTTTTCATGATTTATAGTTAGTTGTTAATGAAATGTCAAGTATTTACATCTACAAAGAATAGACATTTTATAAACATTAATGTCTAAACATAAATGTATTGATAATGATGTCTTTATGTTCTATTCTTATTCGCTATTTCTTCCTTCATTTGTACAAGAATTGATAAACGCCTTAGTCGTAATAAGGTTTACGAAATCATTAATTCTAGATATAGGAGCATTAAGCGAGTTCTTTTAAAAAGGGAAGATTTAAAAGACTAGCCTTCTCTCCTTACTTCCCAAAAATCAGACGTCTGAAATGGCACTTCAATGTGCTTTTAAATGCAATCGATGAAATACTCGAACAGCAACACTATTGTCTAATTTTTAACGATTACAAAATGAAAAAAACAATTTTAATAATAATTACGGTTTTCCTTAATTTAGGATTACTGTCATGCACAGATAATGATGAATTAGTAACAAAAGAGTATGTAGATAGTTCTATCCAAGCAAATGAAAACTGCTGTGGTGAAGATGGAGAAATATTACCACCACCTCCTCCTCCGCCGAAAGGGGACTAGAATTAGAGCTTATATAAGCTTTAAAAAGATTTATTAAATTAGAGGAATGAGAAAAGTAAAAGAATCATTCCTCTTTTTTATTTGTTTACTATTAAGTTTTCAATCAATTAGCCAAAGTAAAACGGACAGTTTAAGTTATTACTCCAACTTAACTAAATACCCCAGACAAGATTCAGATTTAATCAAAGCGTACACTTATTTTGATCGTGTTTTAAAAGAAGCTAAAAGGACGAATAATAAAAATAATATAGGTTATTGTTTATTATATAAAGCAAGTATTGAATATAAAGGAGGGTTTTATAATGAAAGTGAACAAAGTGCAATTACAGCCTTAGAGTTAATAGATAAAGAGAAAAACTCAGAGTATTTAAAAAGCCTTAGACCAGGTTTGTATAATCACCTAGGAATTCTATATAGAGCTCAAAAAAATTTTAGTCAAGCACACAGTTTATACCACCAAGCTCTTAAGTTTTCCGACAGTCTAAAAGATAGCCTTACGATCTATAATAATATTGCTAATGTTTTTAAAGAAGAAAGGAAATTTGAAAGCGCAAAAAGAACGTTAATTAAAGCTTATGAAAAAGTACAAGACAGTAATGAAACAATTATCAAAGCACGAGTTCTTGATAATTTAGGTGTAGTAAAATCTAAAACGGATAGTACTAAAGGTCTTGAAGAAATGTTAGGAGCATTGAAAATAAGAGAAGCTAAGTATAATACTATTGGAATTTATAGTAGTTATAATCATTTAGCAGAATACTATAAAAGCATTTCTAACCTATCAAAAGCTAAAAAGTATGCTAGAAAAAGTTTATCGATTGCACAAAAACTAAATAGTGCTACATACATACAAAACTCACTAGGATTAATTATTGAATTGAAAGAGGATATAGATATTAAAAGGTATAAAAAATTAAATGACAGTATCATACAAGCAAAACAGAGAAGTGCTAATAGGTTTGCGTTGTTAAAGTACGATACATCTAAACAAAAACGAATAGCAAAAGAGAATGAGTTAAAAACAGAAAGACAGAAGAAATTGACTTTGTTCTATCAGTTTTTAGGGGCTGTTATTTTTTTATTACTTATTGGAAGTTATTTCTTTTATAAAGAAAAGCATAAGAAAAAAATTGTAGAAAGAGTTATTCAAACTGAAGGTAGAATTTCAAAAAAAGTTCACGACGTAATAGCTAATGATGTATATCATGTAATTGCCAAAATACAGACGAAAAGTAGTTCTCAAAAAGAGATTTTAGATGATTTAGAAAAAGTATACGGTAAGGCTAGAAATATTTCTAGAGATAATAATACTATTGAAGAGGATATGGATTTTCATGAATTATTAAATGATTTATTTAATAGTTATCAAAGTGAAATAATTTCAATAATTACAAAAGGGCTAAAAAATATTGACTGGAGAAAAGTAACTATCCATAAAAAAAATATGCTATATAGAGTGGTCAAAGAATTAATGACCAATATGTCAAAATACAGTAAAGCAAATTTAGTAACGTTAGCTTTTGAACAGAATAATAGACATACAATTATTACCTATAAAGATAACGGTATAGGCTGCTCATTATCAAAAAAGAACGGATTATTAAATGCGGAAAACCGTATAAAATCTGTCAATGGACAAATTATCTTTGAGTCAGAATTAGGAAATGGATTTAAAGCAAAAATAACTATTTAATATGTTCAAAAAAGTTTTGGTAGCTGAGGATATGGATGATATCAACAAAGGAGTAATAACAACTTTAAAAGAACTTGGTATAGCAACTATAGATAAAGTACAGTATTGTGATGATGCTTATTTAAAAATAAATAAAGCTATTTATGATAAAGAACCTTATGACTTACTCATTACCGATTTATCGTTCATAGAAGACTATAGAGAGCAAAAATATAAGTCAGGAGAAGAGCTAGTTAAAGTATTGAGAGAAAAAGAAATTAATATTCACATCATTGTATTTTCTGTTGAAGACCGATTACAGCGTGTAAGAAGATTAATAAATAATTATGCTATAAATGCCTATGTTTCTAAAGGACGTAATGGCTTAAGAGATTTAAATGAAGCAATTAATAGTATCTACTTAAAAAAAAGTACGCTATACCTTTCCAATAGGGTTGATAAAGCACAAAAAAAATCTAATGACAATGATATAAGTAATTACGATGTTTTATTAATGAAAAAATTAGCTGATGGTTTATCACAGTCAGAAATTAGTGAAAACTTTATAGTTAATGATATTTCTCCTAGTAGTATTAGTTCGATAGAAAAACGACTGAATAAATTAAAAGATATTTTTAGGGCTAGTAATACAACTCAATTAATTGCTTTAGCCAAAGATCAAGGTTTTATATAATTACACTACTTAAGGTTTTCCATAATACTTAGACAAGTCGGGGTTTTAAATTTGAAGAATATTAATCTATAAAATTTAAAATCATGGGAAAACCCAAATTTGTAATTAAAAAAGAAGTAATGGAGAGTTTATGTTTAATTTAAAATCAGCTAATGGAGAAACTATAGCTACTAGTGAAGGTTATTCAACAAAACAAGGTTGCAAAAATGGAATTAATTCTGTCAAAGAGAATGCTCCTAATGCAGAAGTTGAAGACTTATCCTAAAAAAACACACTATAAAAACTAGAGCCTTACGGAATTCCGTAAGGCTTTCTTTTGTAATCGATTTAAGTTTGATGAGTAATTTAAAACTATAAATATGTCACACTATAACTTAATTAAGCAAGCCATTAAAAACCGCCAGTGTGTAACGTGTATATATAGGGGACATAAAAGAAAAATGACTCCACATGTAATTGGTACAAAAGGAGGTGTACAACAAGCTTTATTTTATCAATATGGGGGAACTTCTAATTCTGGTTTAAGCTCTAATTCAGCAAGAAACTGGAGATGTATACCAGTAAATAAAATTGAA
The DNA here is from genome assembly GCA_020629275.1 of Tenacibaculum sp. Classification (GTDB taxonomy): domain Bacteria; phylum Bacteroidota; class Bacteroidia; order Flavobacteriales; family Flavobacteriaceae; genus Polaribacter. The sequence goes on from JAHDDQ010000034.1 coordinate 20,046, forward strand.
AGCCTCTTAATTAATTCAGATTCTTTCCAAACAGCAAATAATCACTCAAGAACGCAAACATGTGTTGATTTTATTGATGTTGAAATAAACTATTAACTAATAGAAAAATTATGAAATATAAAGTAATACCATTTGTAGCCTCAATAGATTCAAAAAAGGAGAATTCATCTCATGTTGCAGAGCAATTAGAAGAGATTGTTAAACATCATTCTAATCAAGGATGGAAATATATTCGTTTAGAAAGTGTATCAACTTTTGTTAAACCAGACAATGGTTGTTTTGGGTTTGGAGCGACTCAGGGTTATACAACTTCAAGGCAAATACTTGTTTTTAGTAAGTCAGAATGAAAATTATATTACTCTTTATAATAAAAATTTACTGGAAATTTATACCAGACTCTAAACGTCGAGTATGCCTTTTTAAAACGTCTTGTTCAAATTATGTATACAAGAATGCAAAAGAGAAAGGATTAGTTGCAGGATTGAAAGCATTAAAGTTTAGAATTAGAAATTGTAATGCTAATTACATCATAATTAAAGTGAAAAAAAAGGTAATCTTAATTACAGGAGAGAATATAGTTTTTGAGGAAAGTGAAATCAATGATTATCTATTAAATTTTAACAAAAAAATATAATGAAGAAATTTGTTGTTTTAACTTTTATATTGATAAATATAAAGGCTAGTTCTCAAAACACAGTAAATGTTTCTAATCTAAATGTCAAACTATCATTTGGTGAAACGAAAAATTATTTCTTCGCTTTTGAAAAAGGTGATACAATTGTATTTAATTTGAAAATGATTAAAGGCAAACATATTAGGATTCTAGAAATCCATGACTCAGAAAATGGTATTAAGTATACTAAATTCAAGGCAAATAATATATCAAATAAAAAAATTAAGGTTTTAAAAAAAGGTGTTTATCGTTTCAAATTTTATAGTGAAGCTATTTTTAACCGAGTCGCTAATGTAAATATTCAAAGAATACCAGCAGATGATAGTTTAAAAGATTTTAATACAAATTGGAAATGGGAAACAGTAAGAGATACAACATATACCCATTATACAAAGGATAGTTTAATAGGTTATAAAACAATTCTTTCTAAAGAAACTATTAAAGAATTGAAGAATGAGGAGGTTAAGGAAATAACGTTGATTGATAAAACCCAAAGAGTACACTCTTTTTACAATGGAAATAGTAGTAAAACCTATTTAAAAGTAGATTTACCAACACTAAATAATAGTAGGTTTAAAGAGGAAAATTTAATAGCATGGTCGTATTGGATAGGTGTTGGTCAACAATCTAAAAAGGCCTACGACGAGAATATTCGAGGAATGATTAAACTACTTAAAAAAGGAGCTGGAGTATATTTTCAAACGCCACTTGCAGGTATAGCAATTGGAGCAATAACTAATTTAATAACACCACAAAATGGAGATGACGTTGAATATTGTTTTGTAGTTGATTTTGAGAATATCAAAAATTTTTTGAACAACCAACAGTTCTATTTATTTGATAAAGGCAAAGGAATAGCGGCATATGGACGTAATGATAAAAATAAAACAGGTTCATTTTATATTGGTTTGTCCAACGATAATTTAATTAGAGGTATAGATGTAAATGTAAAGATTGTAGCTGTCAAGGAAATCAGAAATTATGAAAACGTAACTTATGACAGAGAAAAAAAAAGAACCACAATATCGTACGCTCAATAAAACTAGAATGAATATCAATGAAACTCAGGTTAGAGTGCCTATAGAATGAAATCATTAAAAGAAATTGTATTAGTTATATTTTTTATGTGTGCCTTTAATATTGAAGCACAAATTGTTTACACAACTAAATCAGGAAAGAAATACCATAAGCAAAACTGTAGGTTTTTGAAGTATTCTCAGAAAAAGACAACAATAGCAAAATCTAAGGCGTTAGGTTTTTTAGCATGTAAAATATGTAAACCAAAAGTTAATAATACATCCAATATTACAAATAGCAAAAGCAATAATTTAATACCTAAAAGAAAAACTAGAAAGAAAAAACATTCTCAAAAGATTAATGCATCTCAATGCATAGGAAAAACTAAGTCAGGAAGAAGATGTAGGAGAAAAACAAAAAATATAAATAGAAGGTGTTATCAACATTAATTTTTAAAGACTCATTAAAAAGTGATATTAATATTTTTATAACAATATGATCCAATATACCCTTTTCAGAAGATAAGGATATAAAAGTTTTTATGTGTGCTTGAATTTTTAACAGTAGTTGATAAAGACATTCAAGCATCCGCTCGACACCTCAAAAACCCTTGTAATCGTAAGATTACAAGGGTTTTTATATTCACGGGAACATCGGGGTGGGAACTACCGAATATTGTTTATAAAATTAGATTATTTAATTTCTTCTAATTTCTTAATTAAGATTGTATCGTTTAAGATTGAATCTCTGTGGTTCTTTAAGATATCTGAAGTTGATTGTGGTAAATGCTCTTTAGAATTTATCACTTCATTATATTCTTCTATGGATGCTTTTTCTCCTCTAATGGCTTCTTCTAGCATTGATTCATCTGCATCTGATGAGAAAAAAGCTTTTGTATCCATCCAAGCTCTGTGTGCAGTTCCTGTACTACTTCCACCTTTATCTGGCGTTTGTCCGAATGATCTAATTTCTGCTTTCAGTTCTTTTCCAAATCTCTTGCGCTCTTCTGCTTTTCTCTGGAATAAGCTTGTTAAAACTTCACTATTAACATTTTCTGCTGCAGTTTTATATCCTTTTTCTGCATCATAATTCTTTTCTAATAATCCGTTTAACTGATTTGATACTTCTTTTGTGTAATTGTACATAATTATTTTATTTTTGATTGATAAGTAATTTTTTTTAAGATGCTCACTTTTTGACATCTATCGTAGGTAATAATAATGTTACATTATTTTTTACCTACAAATAAGCCTAATAACAGTACGACTGTACCTATACCTAAAACAGTATATGCGTTATTGTTATTTTGAGTTTCAAACTCAGCGATTCCTATATCAACTGATGACTCTGGCATTATAAGTTCATATCCTCCGTATAATAGTAATAGTATTCCTGCTATTACTAATATGGTTTTTATTGTTTTGTTCATTGTAGTTTCGATTTAAATTGGTTAGTAATTATCTGTTAGAATTGGTATCTAAGTCCTAATGCAATATCCAGATCTAAATCATCACTATATCTATCATTAAATCCTAATTCGGGTCTTATATCTAGAGAAATTAGAAGAGGAATGTCAAAATTATACTCGATTCCTAAGTCTCCAGCAATAAGGGCGAAAATACCATCGTTATTTGGTGCATTGAAAGATCCTATTCCTCCACCAGCGCCAACATACCAGTTAAAGTTTCCATCGATTGGTCTTACCCATTGATACAATCCTACTAATTTGAATGCATCTACGTTATTAGAATTTCTAATACCTAAATCAAACTCTAATCGGTTATTTTTGAACAAATAATATTGATAAGAAATTTCACCTCCAAAACCATCGTTATCACCTAATCGAAGTCCTAACGCATTCTTAGAAATACTTTGAGCTGTTAACGATGCTGTTATTAATAAAATGGTTCCTAATAATAGTATTTTTATGTTCTTCATGTCTTTTATAAATTGTTATTGATATTGTACACTACAAATGTAAGACGAAGACTAAAGTTAACTTTGCTCATATAAAATCAATATTAACTCATTTACTTTTTGCTCATAAAAATTAATTAACTTTACGTATATACTATTATATGATAACAATTAATATAACAGCAAGTAATACAGAGGGTACTGTAAGACAAATTCAAGAAACAATAGGAGGAAAAATAGTTGAACGCTGGGGAGAATATGTTTTAGAAGTAAATAATGAGATTGCTAAAGGAAAAATTACATTTATAACTTTTGAGTGGGGAGCCAGCGTTTTAGAGTATGACATTACCTTTTTAGATGATATTTCGTTAGTAATGGATACTTCAGAATACAATCCCATCCACTTCACATATGCATCTGAAGGACATTGTTTTCATAGGTTTCAAAAAGAAAATAAAAAAAGAAAAATAGAACAATTCCAATCTGTAATTATAACAAGTAAAGACGGTGGATATAATTATGGCTATTTTGAGAAGAATGTTAGAGTTCACATTCATCTTATACAAATAAGTAGAGTGTTGTTTTTAAAAAAGCGATTAAATGATGGGGCTATTTTAAATCAGAAGTTATATAATGTGTTTCACGATCAACAGCATGAAGAAGTGTTTGCGTATTTCGGAACTTATAACTTAAAGTTGGCAAATCTTATTAAACAATTCGATAAGGTTAAGCAAAAAGGTATGATACGAATGCTGATAAAAGAAGGTATTGTATATCAAATTTTGTCTGAACACATTTTACAGCATAATAAAGATATTCGATTGAACAAACAACCGAATACAACTTTAACAAAAAAAGAATTGTCGACGGTAAGAAAAATAGCGAACAAAATTCTAAAAGATGTATCGTTAGATTATTCTGTTGAACATTTAGCAGTAGAAGGCGGATTAACTCAAGCTAAATTGCAAGAAGGCTTCAAATTGCTGTATACAAGAACTGTAACTGAATATGTAAGGCATGTACGCTTGGAAGAAGCTAGGGATTTATTAAATACAACAAATTTAAATATTTCTCAAATAGTATATACCATTGGATTTAGTAGTAGAAGTTATTTTTCAAAAATTTTCAAGAAAAAATATAAGATTAGCCCAAGTGAATTCCTTAAGAACAAACAAAAGGCTGATATTAAGGTTGCATAGAACCTATAGTAAAGGACTGAAGATTTTGGCCATGCCCTCTAAAAGTTTTGTCTTTAATGAGCGATCTTTAAACGTTTCATATTCTAATGATAAACATCGCGAGGCATTCTCATTAAAGTCGTCACTCAATTCTTTAGCTATTTCCTGGTCGTAAATTATAATATTTGCTTCGTAATTGTGCTCAAAACTCCTGTAATCAAAGTTGCCGGAACCAACAGAAGCTATTTCTTCATCGATGATTATTAATTTACTATGTAAGAAATGCCCTTCTAAAATACGTATTTTAACTCCTGTTTTAAGTAAATCTTCGAAATTGGCGTACATGCTATATTTAGCCATTCTACTGTCGGTTTTTTGAGGAACAATTACAGTTACCTCTATTCCTCTTAAAACAGCCATCTTTAATGCTTCTAACAATACTTTATTAGGTATGAAATATGGATTTTCTATGTATACACTTTTTTCCGCACTATGAATCATGGCGGTATATTGCTGTAATATTGATAAATAATTTAAGTCAGGACCACCCGCAACAATTTGTGCTAAAGACGTATGTTGTTGCTCTTGCATGGGTAAATATTTATGGCAATCGAGTAGTGTTTTATTACTGGCAAAATAGAAATCCTTGATAAAAATTCTGTGGAGGTGGTCTACTATCGGACCGTTGATCTTTAAGTGTAAATCTTCCCAGATACCAAGATTGGAGTGTGATTTTATATATTTATCTGAGATGTTAACGCCTCCAGTGAAGCCAATTATACCATCGACAATTGCTATTTTTCTGTGATTTCTATAGTTAAGAGTAGAAAGTATAGTGCCTATTTTTAACGGTAAAATAGGAAAAATTTCAACACCCATTCGTTCTAAATTTTTGATGGATTTATTTTTCCACTTATTACTTCCAAAAGCATCATAGAGAACTCGAATTTCAACACCTTCGTCAATTTTTTGTGAGAACAATTTTATAAGTCGATTTAACAATTCACCTTCTTCAATTATGTAATACTGTATGTGGATGAATTTTTTTGCTTTAGAAAATGTTTCAAAAAGATCATCAAACGTACTTTTTCCATCTTTCAGAAGTTTAATTTTATTTCCTTCTACGGCAGGAAAACCAGAACTTCGTTTAAGCATAGTACCTAGTTTTCCGAATTTTTCAGAGTTAAACCTGTGAGCAAAATCCTCTATTGTTTCACTTTTGTGCTTTAGGTCGTAAAGTTTTCTTTTGGCATTAAAATTCAATGTGAAAAATTTAAACTTCTTTCTGTTAACACCAAACAGTAAGTAAAGAAGTACGCCGATAACTGGAAATATGATAACGATTAATAGCCAACCAACAGATCGGGCTGGCCTATCACCATATAAAAGAATATTAAATATGGCCCAAAAAGCACTTAAACCATAAATAATGTAAAAAAGTATAATCATTAAGATGCTATCTTTTGAATTTTAAATTTTGTTACATAAGGTTTTGAAATTATGTAATCTATTTCTTTTGGTTCTGCGTTTTTATCTAGCCATATTTTTTTAAAAATATCGGGTATTTGTAATGGCATTACCTCGTATAAATTATTTATCGAATTTAATGAATTATTTGCTTTAGTATTAATTACAGTGCAAGTAATAAAACCATCTTCTAAAACATTATAAATGCCTGCTAAATAGAAAGGTGTAAGAGAATCTTTTTCTACAAGGTAATCTGTTATCTGGTTTTCATTTAAATAATGTGTGTAAAACCCAGTTACAACGATTAAACAGCGTCTTTTTTTAAGAGCTTCCTTATACAATATGTTGTTATATATTTCATTTTCATTTACATGTAATGTGTTTTTTAATCGTTGAAATTTTTTCCAATCTCCATCGAAATTTTGAGGAAGAATACCCCAAATACCTTGTGTGATAAAATTAGGTTCATCCGCGGTAATTATGGACAAAGATTGTTCTTTATAACCATCAATTTTAAGTCGTGGTTTATATAGTGAAGGATATCTAAACCCTACTCCTAGTGTTTCTGTTATGAATGATATATTTGCTGTATTTGATAAACTATAAGTCATATAGGTTTCTTATTTATATTAAGACACCAGAAACGATAGCCATAGTTATTCCTATAATTAACAAACTAGCTACAATATAAAATCCAAGTCTGGTTATCTTATTATTTTGAAAAATATAATTTCTGTTTTTTTCTTCTGGGTTTTCTTTAACGATGTTAAAATCTTCTGTGCCTTGTTTCATGGTAGTTAATGTTTTAAATATTAATAGATTTCAAAATTACGTTCAAGGTTCGGTTTTCTTTAATGCATATCATATTAATCTTTGCTCATATGATGTAAGATTGGATTTTATTATTTGAGTTAAGATGAAATTTAAATGAGCAAAAGCTTAAGGAACTATCGCCCTAACTTTGTATCGTCAACAATTATTAACCTTAAAAAATCAATATTATGTTAAGATGGTCAATCACATTTATAATTATAGCAATATTAGCAGGAGTTTTAGGATTTTCAGGTATTGCAGGAGCAGCAACAGGAATAGCTAAAATTTTATTCTTAGTTTTTATAGTACTATTTGTATTCTCACTTATTAGAGGTGGGGCAAAAAAAATCTAGAAATACTACGATACGTAAGAGTTCACACATGTACTCAACTTAATGTAATTAATTTTTAAGAAAAACAAGTGTTTTGCAAATGAGCAAAGATTAAAATCAAATGAACAAAGAAAGAATTTAAAGTCACTATAATTTTGTAGTGTACAAACAAAGAAAGAATTATTAATCAATAAAAAAACTCAAACAATCATGAGAAATTTAATATTAAGTTTACTAGTAGTAGCAGGAACATCGGTATATGCACAAACAGATAAAATGGTAACTACTAAAGTAAAAAAGGAAACTAAAGTAAATAGTAAGGGAGAACTTTATACAACCAAAGTAAAAGTGAAAACTACTAAGGTGAAGGATACAAGAATGAACCCTAATCAAAAGCACCAACTAAACCAAGCAAGAGTAGCGTCGCCAGTAACTGTAACAAAAACAGTAATGATCGACAACGATAAAGATCCTTTTTATGATAAAGCAACTAAATTGAAATATTATAAGTATAAAGGAAAAAAATATGATTTTTCAGCAAATAAAAATAGTCTCTTAATTTCAGAAATTAGAAATAATAAGTCTATAAGTACTACAACCGCAGTAAAATCAAAGTATAACAATTACTATATCATCTACGGACCAGAATTTAATGGGATCGGATACTTTAACAAGGATAATGATTTTGTAGTAGAATATTATGATAAAGTAGTAGGCGATACAGAATTTGCTGTATTTGAAGATTTGAAAATGTAATCATTGTTTTTTAGAGTTTATTAGAAAATCAATCAATTTTTAAATCTAAAAATCAAATTAATAATGAATACAGAGAATCTAGAAGACAATTTTAAAAAAGTAATAGAAATTTTAGAAGAATTTGGCGAGGCTGCAAGCTATGCCATTAGAAGATAATTTTTATACTAATAGATAAAGTAAGGAGCAAAACCTTTCAAAGAATGATTTAGCAAACTGTTAAGTTAGCTAAGATAGAAAATCAAATTACAGGATTGATAAATAACATTTCTGTGTTTGATTTTTTAAATACGAACCTTTAAAAAGTAAAAGACATGAACTATTTAAATATAAATTCAGAAGAAACATTACCAATAGCTAAAGAATTGAACCAATTATTAGCAGACTACCACGTGTACTATCAAAAGTTGAGAAACTTTCACTGGAATGTTACTGGAGAGAATTTTTTTGAATTACATAATAAATTTGAAGAATTATATGGAGATGCACGAATTAAAATAGATGAGATCGCGGAAAGAATCTTAACTCTAAGATATCACCCAGTGAGTAAATATAGTATCTATCTAAAGGTTTCAAGCATAGAAGAAGAATCACCTTTGCAGACAGACACGGACATGGTGTCATCAATTTTAGCAGACCATAAGATTATTTTACGTCAAATGTCGAAAATTATTAATGTAGCTGAATCAGTTAGTGATGAAGGAACAATTGATATGATTGGCGGATTCATAGCTGAATTAGAGAAAAAAAGTTGGATGCTAAATGCATGGTCTAAAAAAACTACAGAGCAATTACAAGAAGTTTTTGTTTCATAGTAACTTAAGTAAACAAACCAATAAGCTTAAAACAATTATTAGAAAATAGAAAAAGAATCATATGAATATTAATACCACAATCGAAAAATTAAAATCAGCATTACAAACACAATGGAATGAGCTGATAGCGCAAGTTCCAAGTATTATTGTAGCGATTTTAATTGTGGTATTAGGATTCTTAATATCAAACTTGATTACAAAATTGTTCAGAAGAACCGTTTCCTCAAGAACTAAAGATCCATTAATGACTAACTTTTTAAGTAAAACAGTTAAGTATGGATTAATAATTCTTGTGGTTATTTTTGCTTTAAAAGTTGCTGGATTAGGCTATATCGCCACAGGATTTTTAACCGCAGCAGGTGCTTCAGCAGTAATTATAGGTTTCGCCTTTAAAGATGTTGGAGAGAATTTTATTTCAGGCGTAATATTATCGTTTAATAGACCTTTTAATATTAATGATACGGTACTTATAGATGATATTTTTGGAAAAGTAAAAGCCATGGAATTTAGATATTCTAAACTGAAAACGTTCGATGGTCGAGATGTTTATATTCCGAATAGTGATATCATAAAGAAACCAGTGTATAATTACACAGAAGATGGTTTTTACCGCTTAGACTTTGTAGTTGGTGTAGATTACGATGATGATATTGATGTGGCTAAAGATGTTATAATTAACGCAGTTACAAGCACACCTGGAGTTATTGACACCGAAAGTCACCAATGTTTCGTAACAGTAGACTCCCTTGGAGTTAGTACTGTGAATTTAAAGATAATCTTTTGGACAAAAACATTGGAGTACAAGAGAGGCGCAGTAGAAGTAAAAAGTGACGTTATAAGAAACGTAAAAAATATAATTACCAAGAATGGGCTTAATATGCCTGCCGATATAACCGAAATAAAACTTTACGGTTCACAAAAAAGCATACCCATTTCAATAGATAAACAAAAATAATTTAGGGAATAAAAACCATCTTAGTTAAACTTAAGGTGGTTTTTATTGTATAGAAAACCTTTATCTTTTTTGATATCCATTTCCAAATTGGTAACTCAATATTAATCCGTGAGTACTTCCTAATGGAGAATCATTAATAGCTAAATTGTAATTATAAATAGCACGCATATTTTTAAGAACATAAATACCTGCTAAAAAATTAATAGAATTACTTGTTCTATACCCAGTTCCTAATTCAAATTTATTTTTAAAGCTTATAGCAACATTGAAGTCGGCTTGTAAAGGCGCACCATTTTCATATTTCAATAAAACGTTAGGTTTTATCATCAGTTCTTCGAAAATAGTATTGTAAAAACGATATCCAAAATATCCAAAATAAGGATTACTGAGATTTAAGTTTTCTTCAGAAGAAAGTGTATTTCCAATAACGTTTGGTGTAGAAATACCAACATAAAATGTATCATGATTAAACAATATACCTAAACCAACCATAGGTATAGTTGCGTTCACATTCTGAGCAAAGCTTTGATCTCCCATAATACCAAGATCTAATAAGTTATCTTGGTATTGTTGTACTCCAGCAGTGATACCAAAAGAAAGTACACCAGGGGTGTAATTTTGCCAGTATGGTCGTTGACCTTGCAGATCAAAATATATTTTATAGGCATAGGCTGCAAAAAAATGTGTAGCTGTAGTTACACCGATTTCATCCCTAATAATACCTGCTCCTAAACCTACTTTTTTACGATTGGCACTTCCGTGAGCACTCAATGCAAAGCTTCTAGGACTTCCTTCAAATGAATTAAAAAAGCCAGCGTTACTAATGGAGATCTCAGTACTTTCTGTAAGACCAGCATAAGCTGGGTTTATAATAAAAGGGTTATAATTATATTCGGAAAACGTAGGTGCTTGTTGTGCAGAAACGCTGCTCAATATAGCACACAAGAATCCTAAGATGTAAGTTAATGGTATGGATATTTTTGTGAAATTCATATAATTTATCTTTTTATAACAACGTAGCCTTTTAATTTTTTGAAGTTGTGTGTCCCATCTATTGTAAATTGATAGAAATAAGTTCCATTAGGAAGTTTATTTGCTCCCATTTTTGTTTTCTTATTGGCAACGCCTTCAAAAATATTTAACTTATTATCATAACCTTGTATTTGAAAAACTTCATCTCCCCATCGGTTATAAATAGTAACAGTATTATCAGGGTGATTTTCTATACCTTCAATTCTCCAGAAATCATTAATTCCATCTCCATTTGGTGAAAAACCAAACTGAACATTATTCTTAGGTGTTGTTATTGTAGTGAATATACTTTCTGAACAATTCGTAGCATTACCAGCACTGTTATAGGGGATGATAGTTACGTAATATGATGTTCCTTCTAGTAAGTCGGGGCTTAAATTATAAGAACTTAACATACCGGTATCTTCATTATCTAAAATATCAGTACCATTAGGTGAAGTTCCTATCGATATTCTGTATCCGTCAGCATTAGCAATTGGATTCCAGGATATAGAAGCCAAACTTGTAGGAATATCTACTGCTCCGTTTGCAGGATTACTTAATGTAGTACAGTTAGGAATTACTATAGTTGGCGATTCTATAGTAAAGTTTTCAGTAGAACAACTACTTGCATTTCCTGCGGAATTATATGGAGTAATAGTAACATTTACTGTTTCATCATTAGTAAAAGTATTTGCGAAACTGTAGGTGTTTCCAGTAGTTACATCAAAGTTGGTTACATTATTACTAGCCGTTCCAGAGATAGTTATTAGGTATCCGTCAGCATTAGCAATTGGATTCCAGGATATAGAAGCCAAACTTGTAGGAATATCTACTGCTCCGTTTGCAGGATTACTTAATGTAGTACAGTTAGGAATTACTATAGTTGGCGATTCTATAGTAAAGTTTTCAGTAGAACAACTACTTGCATTTCCTGCGGAATTATATGGAGTAATAGTAACATTTACTGTTTCATCATTAGTAAAAGTATTTGCGAAACTGTAGGTGTTTCCAGTAGTTACATCAAAGTTGGTTACATTATTACTAGCCGTTCCAGAGATAGTTATTAGGTATCCGTCAGCATTAGCAATTGGATTCCAGGATATAGAAGCCAAACTTGTAGGA
>JAHDDQ010000035.1 GCA_020629275.1 Tenacibaculum sp.
ACGAACGCCAAAACTGTTTAATATTTCTTTACCTTGATATTCGTGTAAGTTCATTCGATATGAATTTTAAAAGTCGAACAAAAATACAAATTCAATCTAAACTTTAAACCTTTTCATACATTAAAAAATTGTGATTTTCATTTACTACCTACAATTAATTACACTCATAACTCCTAAAACTAACTTTCACACTTTTTAACATTTCTTTTTTACCGATGCTGTAACACTCCAATTTTTATTGAGTCTTTACTACAGTGTCTTTATTTTTATGAAGGCAATAACTATAACTAATTAACTATCAAAATCCTAAGCAACAAGTTATCTTACCATGAAAAAACATGCTATTCTTTTACTAATAATATTTCTAACTAATTCTTTACTAACTCATAGCCAAGTAAACCAAAATAGAAAAAAATTACCCGCTTCTAGAATAAGCACTGCTCCTAAGATTGATGGCGATTTGAATGATGCTATTTGGAAAAATGTTCCAATAGCTAATGACTTTGTACAACTTAGACCAGACAATGGCAAAAAAGAATTGACTGATTATAAGACAGAGGTAAAATTAGCATACGATGATAACGCTATATATATAGCAGCAAAGATGTTTGACCCAAAACCTGAAACAATCCCAGCAGAGTTTACTAATCGTGATAATTTTGGAAATTCAGACTTCTTTATGGCTATGATTAATCCAATTGATGACGGTCAAAATCCAGTAATGTTTATAGTTACTGCATCTGGAGTTCAAATTGATTCTAAAGTTTCTAATGGAAATAATGAAGATTATAACTGGAGTGCTGTTTGGGATAGTGATATAAGAATTACCGATTACGGATGGGCCGCTGAGCTTAAAATACCTTATCGTGCATTACGCTTTGCCAATGATGTTATACAATCTTGGGGAGTGAATTTCCACAGAGAAGTTCGTAGTCTAAACACTCGTTACACATGGAATCATATAGACAATACGGTAGGTAAATGGACACAATATGATGGACTTATCGAGAACTTTAAAGACATTGCTCCTCCTATGCGTTTAAATTTATATCCATATGCTTCTGTTACTACAACTACGGAAGGCAATTTTACAACCGCAGATTGGAGTGTTGGAATGGATTTAAAATACGGCTTATCTGAAAATTTCACGCTAGATGCTACTTTAATTCCAGATTTTAGTCAGGTTGGTTTTGATAATGTACAATTAAACTTAGGTCCCTTTGAACAACAATTTACAGAACAACGTCAATTTTTTACTGAAGGTACTGAACTATTTACTAAAGGGAGATTATTCTATTCTAGACGTATTGGTGGAAATCCGTCAGACGAATTTGATGTAAAAAGTCAATTAAAGGATAATGAAGAAATCGTTGATAACCCTTCAAAGGTAGACATGCTTAATGCTATAAAAATTTCAGGACGTACTAAAGACGGACTGGGTATTGGATTTTTTAATGCTATAACGGATGCTACTAAGGCAACAGTAATTAATAAAGACACCAAAGAAACTAGAGAGGTTACAACTGAGCCTTTTGCTAATTATAATATTTTTGTATTAGATCAACAATTTAATCAGAATTCTTCGATTGCATTAATTAATACAAATGTTCTTAGAGAAGGTAAGTTCAGAGATGCAAATGTTAGTGCATTAACTTGGCATGTTGAAGACAAAAAAAGCATTTATAATATTGATGGTTCCTTTAGAATGAGTAATATTTATGAAAATAAAACTCGTGAAGTTGGATCACAAATTCAGCCATACCGAGATATTACAACTGGATATACTTTTGATACCAGTATCGGTAGACAATCTGGAAAATGGAGATGGGAAGTCGGATATAATTTTGAAAACAAAAATTTTGATCCAAATGACTTAGGAATTTTATTCAGTAATAATGAACAAACCATATATGGCTTTACAGGTTATCGACAATTAAAACCTATTGGTATTTTCAATAATTTTGGTATTAATTGGTGGTATAATGTAAATTTTCAGCACGAGTCAGGAGTTTACACTGGTACCTCTACTGGGTTATCTTTTTGGTCGCAAACTAGAGAACGTTTTGAATTTGGAGGAAATTTAAATGTACGAACAAAATCAAAAGATTTTTTCGAACCTAGACAAGGTAGTACTTCGGGAGTTTTCTTTGAAAGACCTGTTCGTATAAACTTTAATCATTGGGGATCTACTGACTTCAGAAAAAAGTTAGCAATCAACTACAATTGGTATCATACATTCTTTAAAAATATATCTAAAGAATCTTATGGTTTTAGGTTTGGTCCTCGTTACCGTTTCAATAATCAATTTTCGTTAACATATTCTTTTAGGTTCAACCAAACAAATAACGATTTAGGATTTGTCGAAGAATTGAATAATGGTGATGTTATTTTTGGAGAACGCGACAGAACTACTTATGAGAATTCTGTATCTGGCAAATACAGCTTCAATACAAATTCAGCTTTATCTCTAACATTCAGACATAACTGGAGTAAAGTACCATATACCGATGAGTTCTTTAAATTAAATCAAAACAATGGACAATTGGTAGCTTCTTCACATAATGATAATTACAACAGAAACTTTAACAGTTGGAATTTGGATCTAAACTATGTTTGGCAATTTGCTCCCGGAAGTCAATTAATTGCATTTTACAGAAATGCTATTAATCCGAATTCGGATTTTGCCCCAGCTGATATAGGTTTTACAGATAATATAAATCGTTTATTCAATGAAACGATGACTCACACGTTCTCTTTACGTTTCGTATACTTCATTGACTACAACAACATAAAAAATATTTTTTAGGAGGTTATTTTTAAACTCAATGTATTGAAACCAGATTATGAGATATAGTCTGGTTTCTTTTTTTTACTTTCGTCAAACTGAAACATTATTATTATGATTGTTGCTAAAAATATCCATAAAAACTATGGTCTTGTTAAAGTTTTAAAAGGTGTTGACTTACACATAAAAAAAGGTGAAATAGTAGCCATAGTTGGTCCATCTGGTTCTGGAAAAACAACACTTTTACAGATTTTAGGCACACTCGATAAAGCTTCAAAAAATCAAGAGTTAATCATTAACAGTAAACCTATTCAACAATTATCTGATAAAAAAATTTCAGAATTTCGTAATGAACATATTGGTTTCATCTTTCAATTTCACCAATTATTACCTGAGTTTACTGCACTAGAAAATGTTTGCCTTCCTGCATATATTGGAAATAAGGATAAAGTTGAAACGGAGAAAAGAGCTAAAGAACTTCTAGATTTTTTAGGTTTGTCGCACAGAACTAATCACAAACCGAATGAACTTTCTGGAGGTGAACAACAACGTGTTGCAGTTGCTAGAGCATTAATAAACAAGCCTTCTGTTATTTTTGCTGATGAGCCTTCTGGTAATTTAGACTCTACTTCCGCGAAAAATTTACACGAGTTATTTTTTAAACTTCGTGATGAATTTGGACAAACTTTTGTACTTGTTACTCATAATGAAGAACTTGCTGAAATGGCAGACCGAAAACTGGTAATGAAAGATGGTGTAGTTGTTGAATAATGATCTTTTATTAAAATGAACTGTATATCCTGTAATCATTCTCATGATGAAAACTATTGCCCGAAGTGCGGAGAAAGAAATGGTGTAGAAAAAATAACTTTCATATCTACATTGCAAAGTGTTTTCATAACATTTAGTGATATGGATAAAGGGTTTCTTTTTAACATTAAAAATTTAATTCTTGATCCTAAAAAAATTACTGAAGATTATATTAAAGGACAAAGAAAAAAGATTTATAATCCAATATCATTTTTAATTATAGCAGTAACAATTTTTCTATTCGTTAATTCACTTTTGAAAACACATAATCCTGCTCCTGTAAAGGAAGTAAATACGTTCAGTAATACTTTGAGCTATAAAATTAGTTACGGTGGTGGTATATTCATTAAAAAATACTTCAAATTCTTTTGGGTGTTTACAATTTTACCATTTGCCCTCATCACTAAATTATTTTTCAAGCGCTACAACTTTATAGAACATATTGCTATAGGTTCATTTATAATTGCACAAGCAACACTTGTTGGTACGATAAGCTATGTATTTCTTAAGTTTCCTATTATTTATGATCCATTTGTATACATCACTTTATTTTGGCTTACGTACCGTACCTTTAAAAATAAAAAAAATAAAGCAGAAACTTTTGGATTAACTTTTACAACAATTCTACTTTTCTTTTTTCTTGTATTCGCATCTATAGTAACCTTAGGTTACATTAAATTTTTATTAGAATAAATTATAAATAACTATGTTTCAAATTAAAACTATATAGTACTAACTCAATAAGATTTAATATCTTTATTGAGAACAAAATCAACTATATAGTATGAAAAAATTAGTATTAATATTTTCTATTTTATTTACGCTAAGCTTATCTTCTCAGGACAAAAGAATTCCAATTGATACTACTGTAGTTACCTCTAATACAATTACAGTAAAAGGAAAAAAAGTAAACTATAATGCTCAAACAGGAATGCAACCTGTCTTTGATGCTAATGGAAATATAAAAGCTTCTTTATATTATACCTATTACTACAGAACTGACATAAAAAACAAGAATAAAAGACCACTTATTATGTCTTTTAATGGAGGTCCAGGCTCCGCTTCTGTTTGGATGCATATCGCATATACTGGTCCTAAGATATTAAAAATAGATGACGAAGGTAATCCTATTCAACCTTATGGAATTAAGGACAATCCATATGCTGTTCTAGATGTAGCTGATATTGTATTTGTAAATCCTGTTAATACAGGTTATTCTAGGCCTGTAACTAAAAAAGATGAAAAAGTAGATACTAAATATTTCTTTGGTGTGAATGCTGATGCCAAATATTTAGCCGATTGGTTAAATACATTCATTACAAGAAATAACCGTTGGCAATCTCCAAAATATATAATTGGAGAGAGTTATGGAGGTACACGTGTTATGCAACTCGCTTACGAATTACAAAGTAGACAATGGATGTATTTGAACGGTGTTATTATGGTTTCACCTGCAGACTATAAATTATTACGTACAGAAAGCTCAGAAGATTACGCTATTAATTTTCCTTACTTTACAGCAGCAGCTTGGTATCATAAACAGCTCCCTAGCAAATTACAACAGAAAGATTTATTAAGTATTTTACCAGAATCTGAAAGATTTGCTGTAAATGAATTACTTCATGCATTAGCTAAAGGCGGTTATATTGAAGAAACTGAAAAAAATAATATTGCAGAAAGAATGTCTTTTTATTCAGGAATTAAAAAAGAAATAATTTTAAAACACAATCTAGAAATTCCAAAATCTTATTTCTGGAAAGAATTACTAAGAAATACTTCTGGTAAAACTATTGGAAGATTAGATAGTAGATATTTAGGTTTGGACAGAAGAGAAACTGGTACAAGACCTGATTATAGTCCTGAACTGGTGTCCTGGTTGCATTCTTTTACCCCAGCTATTAATTATTATACACAAAATGTTTTAAAGTTTAAAACAGATGTAAAATACAATATGTTTGGGTCTGTAAACCCTTGGGATTTTTCAAAAAATAATGCCAGAGAAAATTTAAGAAAAGCTATGGCAGAGAACCCTTATTTACATCTTTTGGTTCAATCTGGTTATTACGATGGTGCTACAACATACTCAGCTGCCAAATATACCATGGGTAAAATTGATCCCAGTGGTAAAATGAAACATAGAATGTCTTTCAAAGGATATAGAAGCGGACATATGATGTATTTGAGAAAAGTAGATTTAGAAAAAGCCAATGATGACTTACGTGATTTTATTATAAAAACATCTGAAAATATAGGATCTGCTCAATATAAATAATTACAATACTTTTGTAACATTTAATACACATGAAACACTCATTAAAGAAATAAGATAACATGATAAAGACCTTTAATGAGTTAATTAATTATTTGAAACATCCTATATTAAAAGAAGATAAATATCTTGATGCTACTTATCGATTACAAAAATTCTTTCATATTTTAATCATAAGTATTCTTACAAGTACTTTGCTTATGCCAATATTTGGGCTTATTGAAGCTTTTGGATTAATTGATATGAAGCAACACGCTATGAAAGAACTTACAGAAAACTTTTCCAAAACAACTATATTTTTTCTAGCAGTAGTGATGGCTCCTTTAATTGAAGAATTAATTTTCAGAGCTCCACTAACATTATTTAAAAACAAAAACACATTTAAAATATTCTTCTATGTGTTTGCTGTATTATTCGGAATTGTTCATCTGTCAAATTTTACAATTACGAAGAATGTAATCTTACTTGCGCCTGTATTGGTTGCTCCTCAAATTATTTTAGGTGGCTATTTAGGTTATATAAGAATCAGATTTGGATTATTGTGGAGTATTGCATTACATGCATGTTATAATACTTTCTTTATTTTACTTAGTTTTGCAGGAGACTCATTTCAATAACTTGTGAATATAAAAGAACTTCAAGAATTTTTAGACGAAAAAGCTTTTAAGTATGAAAATCCAGATTTCATAAATAGTGACCCAATTCAAATTCCTCATAAATATACTGATAAAGAAGATATTGAAATAGCTGCATTCTTAGCAGCTACAATTGCTTGGGGAAATCGAACCATGATCATAAAAAATGCTTCTAAAATGATGGAACTTATGGGAAACTCTCCTTTTGATTTTGTTATGAACCATTCAGAAAGTGATCTTAATAATTTCGATGGCTTTGTACACAGAACCTTTAATGCAGAAGACTTTAAGTTCTTTATTATTGCTTTACAAAATATATATCTAAATCACGATGGATTAGAAAACGCTTTAAAACCTAAACCTAATATTGATAATTATCAGTTAGCAATTCATCAATTTAAACAATATTTTTTTGAAATTTCTCATCTCCCAAGGACTCAAAAACATGTATCTGACCCTACCAAAGGATCGGCAGCCAAGCGTATTAATATGTTTTTACGTTGGATGGTTAGAGAAAGTAGAACAGGTGTTGACTTTGGTATTTGGAAATCACATAATAAAGCACACTTACATTGCCCTTTAGATGTACATACAGGAAATGTTGCACGCAAGCTAATGCTTCTGAAACGAAAGCAAAATGATTGGAAAGCTATTCAAGAGCTAGACGTTGTGTTACGTAATTTTGATTCTAATGATCCTATTAAATATGACTTTGCGCTGTTTGGATTAGGTGTATTCGAAAAGTTTTAATACATTTAGCAATCAAATTGACTACAATGAGGAATGCTATCGTGAATATGAAGGGGTTAGATATGTTTGTCAACTCCATGAATGATGCTGAATACAGAGAAATACAGAAGCATTTAACAACAACTGATAGAAGTAGAGTGAATTTTACCTGCTTCGATTTATATAGACAATATTTTGATTCTCTATTAAATACTATCACTATAAATAAAGACCTTTACAGTCTAAAAAGGTTAGCTAAAAAACTAGATTGGAGCACTAACGTAGAAGACATTTTAACTAATAATTCTTTTGAAGCATTAGTTGTTACTGATCTAAGTAGAAAAATTGTTTGGGTAAATGATGGTTTTTCTTCTATGACTGGTTACTCTAAACAATATGCAATTAATAAAAGTCCATATTTCTTACAAGGAAGCAGAACTTCTGAAGAAACACGAGATAGAATTAGAAAAAAACTAGCATTAAATCAACCTTTTAAGGAAGTAATTATAAATCACAGAAAAGATAATACTACTTATAAATGTGAGTTACATATCTTTCCTTTGTATAATGAAAATACCACCCACTTTTTAGCACTTGAGAAAAGAATCGCATAATATTTTTTTGAATAAACACTGTAAATAATCATACTTATCCAATATTAAGTTTTGCAAAAAATAATAAAGCCTACTTATTCAAGTAGGCTTTATTATTTATCATTTTAATTATTACAATCAAGTTGGTTTAAAAAACCTCTCAATCTTTCAACTTCATCCTCAACTTCAGGACAATCGTCTGCAGCGTTTATAAATGCTTCTAATGCATTTTTATAAGCTACACAATTACCTGATGTTTGGTTTTCTACAAATGTTAATGCTGTTGTACTCACCTTTTCAGATAAATCTGCTAGTAATTCTCCATTACAGCCTCCAACGTCATCATTTTCAGATTCACAACCAACTAGTGAAAAAGTTAACATTGTAATTAATACTACAAGTGAGAAAATGTTTTTAATTTTTTTCATAATAGATAAATTTGATAGTTCTTATTTTTCAAACATACCTATATCTAACTTATAGATTAATACCTACAATTAAGTGTTTTTTACTGGTTTCCCATAAAGATCAAAATCACCCGCATCATATATCTCTATATCTATAAACTCACCTATTTTAATGTAATACTCCTTTGCATCTACAATAACATCATTATCAACATCAGGTGAGTCAAACTCAGTTCTACCATAATAATGCTCACCATCTTTTCTATCAAACAAACAACGGAAAGTTTTACCTATTTTTTCTTGATTGAGTTCCCATGAAATTTGACTTTGAACTTCCATTATTTCATTTACTCTACGGAATTTAACCTCATCTGGTACATCATCTTGTAACACATATGCTCCTGTGTTTTCTTCATGTGAATATTCAAAAGCGCCTAATCGCTCAAAGCGCATTTCCTCTACCCAATCTTTTAATTCTTGAAATTGTTCTTCTGTTTCTCCAGGGTACCCAACAATTAATGTTGTACGTATTGCCATGTTAGGAACAAATTCTCTGAATTTTTTGATCAAATCTGTAGTTTTTTCATGAGTTGTCCCACGCTTCATTGATTTTAAAATTTCAGTATTAATATGCTGTAAAGGAATATCTAAATAATTACAAACTTTAGGTTCGGTTTTCATAACCTCTAATACATCGAGTGGAAAACCTGTTGGAAAAGCATAGTGTAAACGAATCCATTCTATACCTTCAACTTTTACTAGTGCCTTTAATAAATCAGCTAAAGCTCGCTTTTTATATATATCTAGACCGTAATACGTTAAATCTTGGGCTATCAACATAACCTCCTTTATTCCATTTTCAGCTAATTTGGTAGCTTCTATAACTATATTCTCAATAGGAGTAGATTTATGCTTTCCTCTCATTAAAGGAATAGCGCAAAATGAACAAGGTCTGTCACAACCTTCGGCTATTTTCAAATAAGCGTAATGTTTTGGTGTAGTTGTTAAACGTTCTCCTATAAGTTCGTGTTTATAGTCTGCTTCTAAAACCTTTAATAAATTTGGTAAATCGTGCGTACCAAAGTATTGATCTACATTTGTTATTTCTTTTTCTAAGTCTGGTTTATAACGTTCACTTAAGCAACCAGTAACAAAAACTTTATCTACTTCTCCTGCTTCTTTTCTTTGCGCATAATGTAGAATTGTATCAACACTTTCTTCTTTGGCTTTGCCTATAAATCCACAAGTATTAATAACAACAATATTTCCTTCATCATTTTCATCTTCATGAACTACATTTTTGCCGTTAGCTTTCAATTGCCCCATTAATACTTCACTGTCGTAAATATTTTTAGAACAACCTAAAGTTACTACATTGATTTTGTTCTGCTTTGTTGATTTTGTACGCATAAATTTCTCTCATTAAAAAGTGTGCAAAAATACAGTTTTATTGATACTTTTCAGGCATTTTTCTTGCCTTTGTTAATTGTTCAAATGCATAGCCCATAGTTAATAATTTTCTTTCCGCCATAGGTAGACCTATAAAAGTTAGACTAATAGGCTCACCAGACTTTTTGTATCCCATAGGAACAGTTAATGTTGGGTACTTAGCTACAGCCGCTATACCTGAATGATAATTATTTATCGATAAAATAACATCTACTTCACTATTCTACTTCTAAATATTTTTCTCCTTCAAATTTTAATTTGGCTTTTACCTTAGCCAATCCTTCTAATGTAGTTGTATCTTTTAATATACCTTCAAATAATTGTTGTCCGTATGGTGCTCTAACCAATGAATCTTTTTTATTATAAGTAATTACATCTTTTATAGACCTAATCGAAACAGCCTTGTCTGAATGATTTTTTAAATATTTAGGTAAATCATGCTTCATGTCTATATTTAATAGCGTGAGAAACCCTTCAAAATCTACATCTGGTGGAGTTAATTTAATAATTTCAGCACCTTCCATGGCTAATTTATCTATTGTTGATTTATAGATAGAATCATTTAACAAAGAAGTTAATACACCTAGCTTCTTCCCTTTTATATTCTCTTTATTAACATTTATATTTTCATATGCATTTGCATCAACTTTTTTGTAAACCGCTTCATCTTCGTCGTAACCCAACATCGCTGATAAAACAATTGCGTTATCAATAACATTTTTTGTCATAGGACCTGGTGTATCTAATGTGCTTGATATAGGAACGATTCCTGTCCTGCTTAAAACACCAATAGTTGGCTTTAAACCAACCACGGAATTTAAACTTGAAGGTGAGGTTATAGATCCAGATGTTTCTGTACCTATTGCTGCCACAGCAAAATTTGCAGCTACTGTTACTCCACTTGCTGCTGAACTTCCGCCAGTTTCAAAAATTTTTCTCCCATAAGGATTTAATGTTTGTCCGCCAATAGCACTGTAACCTAGTGGGCATCCTGTACAAAAGAAATATGCCCACTCACTTAAATTTACTTTCCCAAGAATTAATGCTCCTTTTTTTCGTAATCTTTCTACAATAAAAGCATCTTCTGTATTTTTATTATTAGCAAGCACTTTAGCTCCAGCTGTAGTAGGCATACCCTTAGTATTAATATTGTCTTTCAAGACTATTGGCATTCCATACACTGAGTATTTGTTTAAAGATGTTTTTCTTTTTTTATCCTTTTCCCTAGCTTCTATTAATACATTTGGGTTAAGAGTTATAATACTATTTAAAGATAATGTACTATCACTCTCAAATTTTCGAATTCTATATAAATAAAATAAAGCTAACTTTTCGTATGAGAGCTTACCATCAAAAATACTTTTTTGTAATGAAGGAATATCTTTTTCGAGTATTAATGGCTTGATCTTTTGATACTCCTTCTCTGAAAACTTGGCTAATTCATTTTCAAATGGTGTAAAAACAATATTCATATCTAAACTTTTAGATTGAATAAGTTTAAACTTCATTCTTGGATTCTCATGCTCCTTTTGCTTTTCTAACTCTGAAGTCTCATTGTACCGTTTGAAATAAGTCTTTGATACTGCTTTATCTTTACAACTTACAGCAACTACAAGTAGTAATATTAAAATTATTTTCTTCATTCTTCAAATTAAATTTAACTGATTATCAAAGATATGAATTCTATAAAAGCAAAAAGCTCTTCTTAGTAAGAAGAGCTTTTTGCTTTTATTAATTTTGATGTTTTTATTTAAAAAAACTATCTACAAATTCAAATTTATTAAATACTTGTAAATCGTCAATCCCTTCTCCTACTCCAATATATTTTACTGGTATTTTAAATTGGTCTGAAATTCCTATTACTACACCTCCTTTAGCTGTACCGTCTAATTTTGTAACAGCTAGTGAATTAACTTCAGTTGCTTTTGTAAATTGTTTTGCTTGCTCAAAAGCATTCTGTCCTGTCGAACCGTCTAAAACTAATAAAACATCGTGAGGTGCATCTCCTACAACTTTCTGCATTACACGCTTAATTTTAGTAAGCTCATTCATCAAGTTTACTTTATTATGTAAACGACCAGCAGTATCAATAATAATAACATCTGCATTTTGATTTACCCCTGATTGTAGTGTATCAAATGCTACTGAAGCAGGGTCTGATCCCATTTCTTGTTTAATAATAGGAACCTCTACTCTATCTGCCCACACCTGTAATTGATCTATTGCAGCAGCTCTAAATGTATCTGCAGCTCCTAAAACAACTTTTAATCCTTTCTTTTTAAACTGATGAGCCAATTTACCTATAGTCGTAGTCTTACCAACACCGTTAACACCTACTACCATAAGTACGTATGGAACTTTATCTTTCGGAATTGTGAAATCAGTTTCATCTCCAACATTTGTCTCAGCAAGTAACCCTGCTATCTCTTCCCTTAGTATCTGGTTTAATTCTTCAGTTCCTAGGTATTTGTCTTTGGCAACTCTATCTTCTATTCTATCTATTACTTTTAAAGTAGTAGCAACACCAACATCTGAAGAAACTAATATTTCTTCTAAATTATCTAAAACATCATCATCTACTTTGGATTTACCAGCAACAGCTTTAGATAACTTCGAAAAGAAACTTGTTTTAGATTTCTCTAAACCCTTGTCTAATGTTTCCTTTTTCTCTTTAGAAAATATTTTTTTAAAAAAACTCATAATCAACAATTAAGTAATTAATTGAATGGTAAAAATTATACCAATGTTGTAAACATGGTCAATATGTCAGATTTCTTGTGCTTTTTGAATGTGCTCTAATAGAAATACACGATTATGACATACAAAAATACTATTTTTACAGCATAAAAAAAGCTACTTTCTTTAATGAAAGTAGCTTTTCTTTAAAACTGTTTACAAGAATTACTTTTTAGCTAAAAAGTCATTTACTTGTGTAGGGTCCATAATTGCTTCAACAAACATGTAAGATCCAGACTTTGGAGATTTTACCATTTTGATAGCTTTGGTTAATCTTTTAGAACCTGTTTGTAACGTTGCTACTGATTTCTTTGCCATTTTATATAAAATTTATGCCGAAGCATTAATTATTTAATCTCTTTGTGAACTGTCATTTTTTTCAAGATAGGATTAAATTTCTTTAATTCTAATCTATCTGGAGTATTCTTCTTGTTCTTAGTTGTAATGTAACGTGAAGTTCCTGGTTGACCAGAAGTTTTGTGTTCAGTACATTCTAATATAACTTGAACTCTGTTTCCTTTTTTTGCCATCTCTCTATAATTTTATCTGATCAGGAATTATTTTGTTAAGAAACCTTTTGCTCTTGCTTCTTTAATAACAGCAGAAATTCCTTTCTTGTTAATATTTT
Organism: Tenacibaculum sp.; assembly: GCA_020629275.1. Lineage (GTDB taxonomy): Bacteria > Bacteroidota > Bacteroidia > Flavobacteriales > Flavobacteriaceae > Polaribacter. Next base: position 13,042 of record JAHDDQ010000035.1, read on the forward strand.
TTAATGCAGAAGCAGAAATCTTAAGTGTTATCCACTTATCTTCTTCTGGAATATAAAAACGCTTAGTCATTAAATTAGCGTTGAATTTTCTTTTAGTTCTATTTAAAGCGTGAGATACATTATTACCCACCATCGCTTTTTTTCCTGTTAATTCACAAACTCTAGACATCTTCTTGACAGTTTTTAGTATTATTTCTAAACGAGGTGCAAATATACGAACTTTTGGCAATATAAAACAAAATATATAACATTAATTTTACATATTCTTTTTCAACAACAATTCAAAAGCTTTGTTTACTGTTTTATTTATGACTCTTTCTCTAGGTGATCCAAAATTAAACTCATGCACCTCCACTTCTTTATCTGTCGCTATTCCTATGAATACTTGCCCTACATCTTTTGTATTACTATCGGTTGTTGGCCCAGCATTACCTGTTACAGAAACTGCATAATCTACATCTAATTTTTTGCGACAATTAATTGCCATTGCTTCTGCTACTTCTTTACTAATTACAGAGTATTCATCTATAATTTCTGCTGGTATGTTTAACATCTTCTTTTTGGTTTCTTCTGTATAAACAGTGAAACCTCCTTTGAAATATGCAGAAGAACCTGGTACAGAAATCAAATTAGCACCTATTTTTCCACCAGTCATGCTTTCAGCAGTACCTATTGTTAATCCTTTTTGCTTCAATAAATTTCCTAATTGCTTTTCTATCGTTTCTCCTTCATCATATCCGGCTACAATATCTGGAATTAATGATTTTAGAGTTTCTAATTCTTTCTCAAGGGCTTCTTCTAGTGTTTTTCTATGTTCACCTTTTGCAGATAAACGTAAACGAACTCTTCCAAATGATGGTAAGTATGCTAATTTTATAAAATTTGGCAATGCTTCTTCCCATGCTTCTATTCTACTTGCAATTACACTCTCTCCTTGACCATAAGTAATTATTGTCTTGTGTATTATATGGGGTAGTTTAAATTGTTTTTGAATTCTTGGTATCACGTGAGCCTTCATCAATCCTTTCATTTCGTATGGAACTCCAGGTAATGAGACAAAAACTGTTTCATTTTCGTAAAACCACATTCCTGGTGCAGTTCCTAAATCGTTCATTAACAAAGTAGCTTTCGAAGGTAGTTCTGCTTGATATTTCTGAACTTCATTAAATGGATGATTATATTTTTCAAATAATCTTTTTATATTCTCTATAACTTCAGGATAATTCACAACATGACTATCATTAAAGTAAGTTGCTATAGTTTTTTTGGTTATATCGTCTTTCGTTGGTCCTAGTCCTCCAGTAATGATCACGATATTAACTCTACTTTGTGCTTCTTTAAGTGCTGATAAGATATGAGCTCGTTCGTCTTGTACAGATGATATTTGGTAAACTGATACTCCAATTTTATTTAGTTCTTTACCAATCCATTGAGAGTTTGTATCTACGATTTGACCTATAAGTATCTCGTCGCCAATAGTAATGATTTCTGCTTTCAAAAAAATATTTTTAATCTTTGTCTTACAAAGATAAAGTTAAAATTTACCACTAACTGTAACAAAGCACTAACTTTTATGTCTTTTAAAAAACTAAAACGATTGCTTAGTTTACCTGAGGGGGGTTTTTAGCGATCTTTTCTATAAACTATGTTGAAATTTAAACTAGAATGGAGAATAATTTTGCTTTAATTACTGGAGCCAGTCAAGGCCTAGGCTTTTATTTAAGTAGAGAATTAGCTAAAAGAGGATATAACTTATTAATTGTTTCATTGCCTAATGAAACAATTAAAAACACTAGTGAGGATCTGGAGAAAGAATTCAATGTAATTGTAAAGTATAAAGAGCTTAATCTTACTATGAAATCTGATATTATAGAGCTTTGTGACTGGGCTAATTTATATCCTATTTCAATTTTAATAAATAATGCTGGATGTGGTGGATCCAAAAAAATTGAAGATGCTTCTTTAACTTACATAGAAACTATTATTAAATTGAATATTACAGCAACTACCACTATCACTAAATTATTACTCCCTAATTTGGTCAAAAATGCTAAAAGTCATATTTTAAATATAGCGAGTATGGCCGCTTTTAGTCCTATTGGTTACAAAACAGTGTATCCAGCTTCAAAAAAATTTATCGACTTTTTCTCTTTAGGGCTTCATGAAGAATTGAAAGGTAAAAATATTTCTGTAACTGTAGCTTATCCTGGCCCAATGAAAACCAATAAAGAAGTTACAACTAGAATTGAAAGCCAAAGTAAGTTTGTAAATCTAGGAGTAGTAGAGCTTGATACAATTGCTAAAATGTGTATCGACGCTATGCTCAAAGGAAAAAGAAGAGTAATTCCTGGTAAATTAAATCTTTTATCAAAGTTTATACTAAGTGCTCTGCCTTTACGAACTAAAGTTAGAATATTGAGTAACACTATAAAAAAAGAAATTAATTAATATGAGAGTTTTAGTTACTGGTGCCAATAGTTTATTAGCTTCTAATACTATAAAAGTATTATTAGAAAAGGGTCATAAAGTAATTGGCTTTCTTAGGAACCCTAAAAGTTTTCCGCTACCTCCTCATAAAAACCTCATTTTACAAACAGGTGATATAACGGAGCCTAAATCTTACTTAAATTTACTTCAAGATATTGATTCCGTAATTCATATTGCTGCTCTTACAAGTCAAAATATTATTAATTACGAAATTTATAAAAAAGTAAATGCCAAAGCCACAGAAGTCTTGTACAAGTATGCAATAAATAACAATGTCTCCTCTTTTATTTACGTTAGCACTGCCAACTGTTTTGGCTACGGGTCTTCACCTGATTTAGGGAACGAGTTAAAAGCTTCAAAATATCCTTTTACTAAATCTTTATATGCAAAAAGCAAACTAGAAGGTCAACAACTTTTATTACAATATAAAACCGACTCTCAAAAGACTAAGTTAGTCATTCTAAATCCTACTTTTATGATTGGAGCCTACGATACTAAACCTAGCTCAGGAAGACTGGTGTTGAGTGGCTACAATAAAAAAATAATCTTTTACCCTTCTGGCGGAAAAAGTTTTATCAATGTCACAGATGCTGCTAATGGAGTTGTTAATGCTATAACGTACGGAAGACATAAAGAAGCATATATTTTGTCTGGCACGAACTTATCGTACAAGGCTTTTTACAAGAAGGTAGCATTGCAATTAGAGCAAAACTCAACACTTATTAAAATCCCTAATTCCCTATTAATTTCCATAGGTTATTTAGGAGATTTACTTCGATTCTTCAACGTAAAAACCGATATTTCTTCAGTAAATGTAAAAGCACTTTGTATAGATAATTACTATACCAACGAAAAGGCAAAAAAAGAATTAAAATTACCTCAAAACAATATTGATAAAGGAATTTCTGATGCTATTCGTTGGTTTAACTTAAAATAAGTTTTGTCCTGAAATTATATTCACCAAAGTTAGTATATGAGTCCTATTTCACTCTAATTTCAAAAGATTTTTTACCCTCTAAAATTCCAGTCAACACATCGTTCTCATCAACTCTACCGACTCCTGCAGGTGTACCAGTAAAGATTATATCACCTTTTTTAAGTGTAAAATACTGAGAAACATAACTTATCAGTTCATCTATTTTCCACAACATAGCATTCGTATTACCATCTTGTACAATAACATCATTCTTCTTTAGCTGAAATGATAAATTCTCCAAGTCAAATTCTTCTTTAGGATAAAACTCGCCAACTACGGCACTTCCATCAAATGCTTTTGCTTTTTCCCAAGGCAAGCCCTTTTCCTTACATTTGGCTTGGACATCTCTTGCTGTAAGATCTATCCCCAAACCTATTGTATCATAATATTTATGCGAAAACTTAGACGCTATGTGTTTTCCTACTTTATTAATTTTTACAAGAACCTCTACTTCATAATGTATGTCATTGGAGAAAGGAGGAATGAAGAATGGCATTTTTTTAGGTAAAATTGCTGAATCTGGCTTCAAAAACACTACCGGATTTTCTGGACGTTCATTAGCTAATTCTTCAATATGCTTTGCATAATTACGACCAATACATATTATTTTCATAAATAACAGCTAAAAGATTATAATTTTTTTAAATTATTTTAAAACCTTAATTCTCTCTATGGAATCCATTTTTTATCAAAATTAGGTTTGCGTTTTTCTAAGAAAGCATCTCTCCCTTCTTTCGCTTCATCTGTCATATAAGCTAATCGCGTAGCTTCACCTGCAAAAACCTGCTGACCTACCATACCATCGTCGGTTAAGTTCATCGCAAATTTCAACATTTTTATTGATGTTGGTGATTTCGCTAAAATTTCTTGAGCCCACTCATATGCTGTTGTCTCTAATTCTTTATGTGGTATAACGGCATTTACCATTCCCATTTCATAAGCTTCTTGTGCAGAATAGTTTCTTCCTAGAAAAAAGATTTCTCTAGCTTTTTTCTGTCCAACCATTTTTGCCAAGTACGCAGATCCATATCCTCCATCGAAAGAAGTAACATCTGCATCTGTTTGTTTAAAAATAGCATGTTCTTTACTTGCTAAAGTTAAGTCACAAGTAACATGCAAACTATGGCCACCACCTACGGCCCAACCTGGAACTACAGCTATAACAGCCTTAGGCATAAAACGTATTAAACGTTGAACTTCTAATATATTTAGACGATGATAACCATCTTGTCCAACATAACCTTGGTGTCCTCTGGCTTTTTGATCTCCTCCTGAACAAAAACTCCAAATCCCATCCTTAGTAGATGGTCCTTCAGCAGAAAGTAACACTACTCCGATGGATGTATCTTCATGCGCATCGTTAAAAGCGTTCAATAGCTCTGCTGTTGTATGCGGACGAAATGCATTTCTTACATTTGGTCGATTAAATGCAATTCTAGCTACACCATTACATTTTTTATATGTTATATCTTCGTACTCTCTTACAGTTTTCCAATCTATATTCATCATAATTCGAAAAAAAATTCGTTATTTAGAAAAACAAAAATACTACATTATAAGTTAAGTATTTTTAAACCTAAGAAGAAACATAACAGATTATCAATGAAAAAATTATTTTTAATAGCGTTAACATTTGCTAGTTTAAGCCTTTACTCACAAAAAATCTTGACTACTAAAATTACTTCTCGTGAGTTTAGCGGTGGCCGTACAGCAAAAATTTACATCCCAAAAGAACATGATATTGATACATTAAGAAAATATCCTGTTACTATTGTTTTGGATAACGATTACTTATTTGATTTATATGTGGGGAATTCAAAAATATATGCTAATGCTGATTTAACACCGAAACAGATTGTTGTTGGTTTAGATGTTGATACTAAAAACAATAAAGACGTTTCTATTGTAAAAAAGAGTGGAAACTTAACCACTAACTCTAGGAAATTTTACAATTACATTAAGAAGGAGCTTATTCCTTATTTAGACGCTACCTACAAAACATCCCCTTATTTCACTATTGTTGGTGATAGAGATGCAGGTAATTTTTTATTACACTTTTTAAAAGAAGAGAAACCTATTTTTAATGCTTATGTTTCTATTTCTCCTAAGCTTTCTGATCAAACCTTGCGTTTGCTGAGTACATTTGATTTAAATAGGCTGGATGCTTTTGACAATCAATTTTACTTATATGTGAGCTCTAATGCTTTTGAAAGTAAGCAACGTAAAACACTATACAAACAACTTAAAGAAGGTTTAGAGTCTTTGAAAACAGAAAAACTCCATTTAGCTTTTAATGATTATAATGAAATACCTAACAAACCAACAGCTTTAGTTAAGGCACTTCCAGATGCTTTTAGTAATATTTTTGGTTTGTATCCTAGAATTTCTAAAGAAGAATATGACACTAAAATCAAAGATTTAGGTCCTTTAGAAGCAATAAAATATTTAGAATCTAAGTATTTAGACATCGAATATTTATATGGAACTAATTTAAATGTTCGTTTTGAAGACATCTATGCTATCGAAGGTATTGTTATAGATAAATTAGATGGTGATTACCTTAGAGTTCTCGGCGATTTTGTAATGATAAAACATCCTAATTCTCATTTAGGAGAATACTATGTGGGGAAATATCATGAACTTGGGAGAAACTATGAACAAGCTTTATTTTATTATAAAGAAGCCTATGGAAAAATGGAACTTTCTGATCCTAATGCAGAACCTTTTTATGAAAATATTATACGTGTTGAAAAACTATTGAAAAATGCTCCTAAAGAACAGCCTTTAGAGGACATTCCGCTTGACGATGAAGAAAACAAAGAAGAAGAAGAAACACCAGATGAAGACGATGACGACGGTGGATTATAAAATAAAAAAGCTCGATATATTCATATCGAGCTTTTTTATTTTATACTATAACCTCCAGGAGATACCAAAGCTAGTATTGTAATTTTTGGAATTTATACCATAACCTCCCAATACATCTAACTGAAGGTTTTTATTTACTAAATAAGAAAAACCACTATTAAAACTCAATGTACGTGACGGTCTTAGGTTTCCGTTGAACCTTCCGTAAGGTTCAATAAAAAAATTCCACTTATCGGTTAGTTTATAAACAATGTTTAACACATATAAACCATTCACTAATATTTTTTCTTTCTCTTTACCTTCAACCATAATTTTAGTTTTACCAAAATCTACACTCGCTCCAAAATTCAAGGTATAACTTAATCTTTCTGTCAGGGGATAATTTAAAATAAATAATACTGAAGAGAACGCATGTTCATAAAAAGTCTCATTAGGCACATTTATGCTTAATTGTATGGCAGTTGATGGAAGAATATCATCTCCTTCAAAGATATTATACTTAGCTCCAATATTGAAAATTTTATACGATGAAGATAGATCGTATAAGACGCCTCCATTTATTTCAATATTTTCTGTTACTCCATATCTGAAAAATGAATTAGAAGAAAAAGAATCGTCACTATTACTGTAATCAATTGCTGTTTCTATTTGAAATATATTCTTCCCTACTGTGAATACATTTAATGCATTTCCTGGTCTATTTGCCTCTATAGACTCTTTAAATTGTGCTTGTAAATAGGTAACAAGTAGCATAAATGCTATTAGGATACTATTCTTTCTCATTTTCTTAACTTTTTATTATTTCTCTAATGATTTTTAGATAAAAACTTAAATTAATTCGATTCTATCACTTTTAATATTAATTCTCTTTTGCTTATATAAACTACCAACTGCTCTTTTAAATGCCTTTTTACTCATTTGTAATTGAAACTTAATCGATTCTGGTGAACTTTTATCTGTTAGTAATAAAAATTTCTTCTCTTCTAGCTTTACTAAGATTTTTTCAACGTCTTCATCTATAACGTTTCTAAAGCCTTGAGGGCGTAATGAAACATCTATCTTTTCATCTTCTCTAATTTTCTTTACATAACCATCAATTTTCATTCCTTCTTCTATATCAGAAAAAACTTCGTTATTATATAACAGCCCTTCATATGCTTCGTTAATTAAAACTGAGTATCCTAGAGCGGTTTGCACGCCTATTACTAAATCTACTTTATCTCCTTCTTGTAATTCCATTTCCATTATAAACTATTAAAATATTGTTTTAAAACCTCGTCGTTAAGATTTGAAGGTGTAAATATCTCTAAAATTTTTGGTTGATTAGACTTCTTGTAAAAATTAATCAATTCATATTGTAAACTTTCTGCATCAGAGACTGATTTGTATTCAAAATCATACATTTTAGCAAGATGTTCTGCTGTAAGCTGATGCGGAACTTCAAAATAAGGTAATGCATTCGTTGATTTTGGACCTGGAATGATTTTAAAAATTCCACCTCCTGAATTATTAACGATTATAACTCTGAAATCTTTAGGGATATTCGTATTCCACAAAGCATTACTGTCATAAAAAAAACTTAAATCTCCTGTGATACAAACGGTTTGTATAGTATTTACATATGCAGCTCCAATTGCTGTAGATGTACTTCCGTCTATACCACTTGTTCCTCTATTACAAAAAATTTCTAATGTTGGGTTTACATCAAACAACTGAACATAACGAATTATTGAACTATTACTTACTTGTAATTGCCTATCGTTTGGGATAGACTTTAATACAATATCAAAAACTTTAAAATCTGAGTATTTAACTTCTTTAATAAAACTATCATGCTTTTCAGTTCTAGCATACTTCTCTTTAACCCAAGTATCTCTGTAATTACTCTTTACTTTAGTAATGCTACTTTTAATCTCACTAAAAAAAACCTCAGGTTCTTTTTTAATGTATTCAGATAAGCAAAAATAAGTGTTCATCTCTCTAGTACTGTCTACATGCCAATGATGTGCTGGAGAATACGTACGTAACATCTTTTTGATTCGTTTTGAAACTACCATTCCACCTAGAGTTATTAGTAATTCTGGTTGTAATTTCTTAAAATCATCTTCAGTTAACTTTGTGATCAATTTATCTATTGAATTAACAAATTTTTCATTGTGTAAATTTGAAGTAGCTTCAATAAATACCAATACAGATTCGTCTTCAGCTATTTCATCAATAACTTTTTGAAGCCTTTCAGACGGATTATTTACTCCAACTATAATAAGTTTTCGGGTGGAATTGTTCCAGACTTCTGATAAATATTTGTAATCAACATCAAGTATATCTGGTGATTTTATTCTGCTTTTTTCTATTGCAATTTCTTCTACAACATCACTTTCTATAAATTCTACAGTTTCATATAAAGGCTCATTAAAAGGTACATTAATGTGTACTGGACCTTTTTTAAATTTAGCGGTATGTATTGCAGTGCATATATATTTCGCATTATTCTCTAAATCATCTTCTACTAAATTTGCTTCAGCTATAATATGATTATTAAGCACATGTTCTTGGCGGATTGTTTGTCCGTCTCCAATATCAATTAAATGTTTGGGCCTATCTGCAGAAATTACGAGCAAAGGTATTTTACTGTAATATGCTTCGGCTATGGCTGGATAATAGTTTAATAATGCTGAACCTGATGTACAAACTATGGCTACCGGTTCTTGTGTTTGTTGCGCTATTCCTAAAGCGAAAAAAGCGGCACACCTTTCATCAACTATACTTAGTGTATTAATTTTTTCACTATTAGAAAAACCTATTGTTAATGGAGCATTTCTTGAGCCCGGAGAAATAACAACTGTTTTTATATGGTATTGCTCGCACGCAGTAATTACTAACTGTGCTAATTTTTTCTTTGGATACATTAAGCACAAAAATATTACTAAAAAAGAAAATCCACACTATTAGTGTGGATTTGTAATGTATTTATTTTAATTCTTTTTAGTTTCCTTTTTTATAGTCTGCTAAAAACTTTGCTAAACCAGAATCTGTTAACGGATGCTTTAACAATCCTGTAATAGCACTTAGTGGCCCAGTCATTACATCTGCTCCAATTTTAGCACAGTCAATTACGTGCATGGTGTGACGTACAGAAGCTGCTAAAATTTCGGTTTCAAACATATAATTATCATATATATGACGAATTTCAGCAATTAAGTTTAGTCCATCTGTAGAAATATCGTCCAAACGACCTATGAATGGAGACACATAAGTCGCTCCAGCCTTAGCAGCTAATAAAGCTTGACCAGCAGAAAAAACTAGTGTAACATTTGTTTTTATTCCTTTATCTGAAAAATACTTACACGCTTTAACACCATCTGCAATCATTGGTAATTTAACTACTATTTGTGAATGTAAGGCTGCTAATTCCTCTCCTTCTTTTACCATTCCTTCGTAATCTGTTGCTATTACTTCAGCAGATACATCTCCTTCAACAATCTCGCAAATTGCTTTGTAGTGATTTTTAATATTCTCTTCTCCTGTTATTCCTTCTTTTGCCATTAAAGACGGATTTGTTGTTACTCCATCTAAAATACCTAAAGCTTGTGCTTCACGAATTTGATCTAAATTTGCTGTGTCTATGAAAAATTTCATGTATTCTTTTTTTAGTTGTATTATACTTTTTACAAAACTACAATTTTTAACATTCTCTTTTCATTTTAGGATATTAAAAAATACGCCTAGTACATTTAAATATGTTTTGTTAATTAACTTTCTAATTTAGCAATTCGTTAATACATGGTTTCTCTAAACTTGTACTTTTAATATTATTTTTGATTTAATTTTATTTTTATGAATCTAGCCAATGTAAAACTAGTTGTTTCTGATATGGACGGCACTCTGCTTAACTCAAAACACGAAGTAAGCTCTTTATTTTTTGAGTTATTTGAAAAAATGAAACAGCACGATATTCTTTTCGTTCCTGCTAGTGGAAGACCCCTATATGGAATCTTAGATAAATTAGCTTCCATAAAAGACGATCTTATTATCGTGGCTGAAAACGGCGGGATCGTTGTTCAGCAAGATGAAGTTTTATTATCCACTCCAATTAATGATGAAGACTTAAAACAAATAAACACTTTAATTACCTCTGCTAATGAAGCTGAAGTGGTTTTTTGTACTAAAGAAAAGGCTTTTACCGCTTCGAAGTCAAAGAAATTATTGACTTTGTTAGCTGAATATTATGCCAACTTTCAGCTAATTGATAGTATTGAAGAAATTAGTGAACCTGTTTACAAAACAGCTATTTACCATGAGGTTAGCTCTGAAAAGTACTTGTATCCTCACTTTCAACATTTAGAAAATAACTACAAGGTAAAAGTATCGGCAAATCATTGGGTTGATATTTCTGCAAACAATGCTAACAAAGGTTATGCCGTTGAATTATTACAAAAAAACTTTAATATTTCCCCAGAGGAAACTATGATATTTGGCGATTATAATAACGATATAGAAATGCTTAAAACTGCCTATTTTAGTTATGCCATGGAAAACGCTCATCCTTTGGTAAAGGAAACAGCTAATTTCTCTACGAAAAGTAATAATCATTTTGGGGTTGAAAATATCTTAAGCTTACTTGTTGAAGCTAAAGAAGCATCTAAACTATAATTTATAATGATTCATTAATAATCTTTCATAAATTCTATCTGGTAAAATTCTTTTCAATACTATTGAAAACTTCTCCATGAATCCACCTACTTTATAGTGAATTTTATTCTGCTTACTTTCAATAATACGTTGAATCGCTTTTGCCATTATAATTGGATCTGCTCCTGAGGTTACATGAGCGTCCATTAAGGCTAAATTTTCAGCATACTTTTTTTTGTAAGCAGAGTCCTCAAAAACAGGAGTGTGATAACGTCCAGAAGCGATATTGGTAGCAAAATCACCCGGAGCCACATTAATAACATCAATACCAAACTCTTTCACTTCCATACTTATAGCTTCAGTTATTAACTCAAGAGCTCCTTTACTAGCTGAATATATTCCTCGGTATGGCAACCCCATGTAACCGGCTATTGAAGTAACGTTTATAATTTTCCCTGATTGCTGCTTTCTCATTTGTGGTAAAACAGCTTTCATCAACTCAATAGGTCCGTAGAAATTAGTGTCGAAATTCGCCTTCATCTCAATGGTAGGTGTATCTTCAATTGGGCCTGTTATTCCTTTTCCTGCATTATTAATAACTACATCAATTCTTTGCTCATGCGCTAGAATAATTCCTACTGCTTTATGGATTGATTCAACATTTAAAACATCTAAAGCAACTAGTTTAAAAGAAACATTCTTTATTTTTTCAGGATTTCTACTTGTGCCGTAAACTATGTATCCTTTATTATTTAAAAACTCTGCTATTGCTTTTCCTATACCAGAAGAAGCCCCAGTTATTAATACTACTTTTTGCATCTGCTTGTTTTAAAACAACTCCGTGGTTTCTACAACAATTTGTTCCAGAAATTGCTCTGCGTTCTTTATATCGTTATGTAGCACTCTGTCTTCTTCAACAAGAGGAACTTCACTTCTAAACAACGTTATAAAACTATCTAAAAAAGGTGATGTTTTATACTTTCTGAATGACAATGCTTGGGACGCATTCATTAATTCTATTGCTAAGATAGTTTCTACATTGTCCATTACTTTCTTTGCTTTTACAGCTCCATTTGCCCCCATACTTACATGATCTTCCTGACCATTAGAGGATACTATAGAATCAATGCTAGAAGGTGTACACAATTGTTTATTTGCACTTACAATACTTGCTGCTGTATATTGAGGTATCATAAATCCGCTATTCAGCCCAGGGTTAGAAACTAAAAACGGAGGTAAACTTCGCAATCCGGAAACCAATTGATATGTTCTTCTTTCAGAAATATTCCCAAGTTCAGCAACACAAATCGCTAAATAATCTAAAGCTAGTGCCAAAGGTTGGCCATGGAAATTCCCTCCAGATATAATTTTGTCTTCTTCAATAAAGATATTTGGATTATCGGTTACTGAATTAATTTCTGTAGTAAAAGTTTGTGCTACAAAATCTAATGTATCCTTTGACGCACCATGAACTTGAGGTATACAGCGAAATGAATAAGGGTCTTGAACATTAACTTTTGGTTGATTTATTAACGTACTTTCTTCTAGAAATTCACGAACTCTTTCTGCCGTTTTTAACTGTCCTTTGTGGGGCCTAACCAAATGTATTAATTCATTAAAAGGCTCTATTCTACCATCGAAACCTTCTAATGATAGAGATCCAATTAAATCTGCTAAATACGAAAGCTTGTATGCTTTTAATAAGTTATGAACTCCATAAGCACTCATAAATTGAGTTCCATTAAGCAAAGCTAAACCTTCTTTTGATTTCAAATTTATCTTTTCCCATGAAAACTTAGATAATAGTTCTTTACCCGAAATTTTTTCTCCCTTGTAATTAACTTCTCCTAAGCCAATCAATGGTAATGTTAAATGAGCTAAAGGAGCTAAATCTCCTGATGCGCCTAATGAACCTTGAGTATATATTACAGGAAGAATGTTATTGTTATAAAACGCTATTAAGCGCTCGATCGTTTCGATTTGCACACCTGAATGGCCATAACTTAACGACTGTATTTTAAGGAGTAGCATTAATTTTACAATTTCTTCAGGAACTTCATCACCTGTACCACATGCATGACTCATTACAAGATTTTCTTGTAACCCTTGTAAATCATCTCCTTTAATCTTTACATCACACAGAGATCCAAATCCAGTATTAATACCATAAATTGGAGCTCTTTCTTGCTCCATCCTTTTATCTAAATAAACCCTACAAGCAAGAACCCTCTCTTTAGCTTCTTCAGAAAGAGTCAAGGAGCTATTTTCTAATAAAATTTCATGAATTTTATCTAAGGTTATTGTTTCAATACCAATGTTATACATCTTTTTGTGTTAATTTGTAGGCCCAAAAGTCTGTAAACAAAGCTTTTTTTCCAAATTTTTTAGTTAAAGATTTTGAGGTGTTTTAAAAAAAAACTAATTTCGACTTTTTAAAAGCATAATTTATATATTACCCCAAAAAATATAGAACCATGAAAAAAATGTTTCTGTTAGCAATAACGGTATTGTTATTTACTGCATGCGACAAAGAAAAACCGAAGGACTATTCTGTCATTTCAGGTGAAGTCCAAAATTTCAGAAAGCGTACGATTACTATAAAAGGTTTCAATTACGAGAAAAAAGTTCGTTTCGATAGAAAGACTAAAACTTTTTTAGATACTTTAAGAGATATTACACCAGGTCACTACACCATTTTAGTAGGAAAAAGACCTGTAAATGTATACTTATCTACTCTTGAAGATATAAAGTTAATAGTTGATGCTAAAAAACGTACAGAAGATCCTGTTTTTGAAGGACCTAATGCCAACATCAATAATTATTTGACTGAAAAGTACAAAAAAGGTAGCCTAATAATTGGAAACGCTAACAAGCTTTTCTCTATGGAAGAAGATGAGTTTCTAAGTAAAATGGATGAGTACAAAACTGCTCTTGAAGATTTAGCTGACTCTGCTCAGTTACCTCCAGAATATCTTAAAAAGGAAAAAAAGAACATTTACTACGAATTTGCTAGAAACTTGAATAACTATCAAAGATTTCACCGAATTCTTTATGGTGATGAAGAGTATGTTGTTTCTGATAACTTCCCAAGTGATATTCCTAGTTCAGTGAGTTTTAATTTACCTTCTGACTATATTAACTCTAAACATTACAGAGATTTAATCAAGAAGCGTTTGGACGACATTACTAATAAAAGAAAACCTGAAGATGGTGATTATGAATTAGCTTATTTGAAAACTGTACAAACTGAAGTTGTTGATACTTTAGTTAAAAATGATCTTATTCATAAAGCTGCTGAAAAGAGCATTACTGTTACTAAAAACTTAAAGGAGTATTATGATAAGTACATGAATTACTCTACGAATCCAAAAAACAAAGGAGAAATTAAAGCTTTGTATGACAAGTTAAAATTAACTGCAAAAGGTCAGCCATCTCCTACTTTTAAAGATTATGAAAACTATAATGGAGGAAAGACTTCTTTGGATGATTTAGTAGGAAAAGGAAAATATGTTTACATAGATGTATGGGCAACTTGGTGTAGTTTTTGTAAAAAAGAGATTCCTTTATTAAAAAGGTTTGAGCAACAGTTTCACGATAAAAACATCGAATTTGTAAGCATCAATGTTGACAAAGTCCAAAATAAAGGAAAATGGAAACAAACCATAGCTGATAGAGAAATGAGTGGTGTTCAATTATTTGCTGGAGACAGCCATATTAATTTACCTTTCACTCAAAACTATTTAATTAAGGGATTACCAAGATTTATTTTAATTGACCCTGATGGAAAAATAGTATCGGCTAACGCTCCTAGACCTAGTGACGGTGATAAATTAACCGACATGTTTGAAGAATTAGGTATATAACACTATAATTTTTAAATATAAGAAAAGCCAAAAACATATGTTTTTGGCTTTTCTATTTATTGATTTCTGTATTGTATTTCTGTATTTACTATTTATCTTCATACATTTCTTGATAATATTTTTTATAGTCTCCATTTACTACATTTGACACCCATTCATCATTATTCAAATACCATTTAACTGTCTTTTCTATTCCTTCTTCAAATTGTAACAAAGGTTGCCAGCCTAACTCTTCTTTTAGTTTAGAAGCATCTATTGCGTATCTATAGTCATGCCCTGCTCTATCTTTCACATAAGTTATTAATTTTTCAGAAGCTCCTTCTTCTCTTCCTAAAAATTTATCTACAGTTTTTATTAATACTTTAATTAAGTCTATATTTTTCCACTCATTAAATCCACCAATATTATACGTTTCTCCTATTTTTCCTTTATGTAAAATTACTTCTATTGCTCTCGCATGGTCTTCTACATAAAGCCAGTCTCTTACGTTTTCACCTTTTCCGTATACTGGTAATTCTTTATTACTACATATATTATTAATGAATAGCGGAATTAATTTTTCTGGAAATTGATATGAACCGTAATTATTAGAGCAATTAGATATAACTACTGGTAGTTTATACGTATCGTAAAATGATCTTACAAAATGATCTGAAGATGCTTTTGAGGCTGAGTATGGTGAATGTGGATCGTAAGCTGTAGTTTCTGTAAAGAAACCTTCATCTGATAAACTTCCATAGACTTCATCTGTTGAAATGTGATAAAATAATTTATTTTTAAGATTATTATTCCATAAGTTTTTAGCTGCCTCTAATAAATTTAATGTTCCTAAAATATTTGTTTTTGCAAATAAAAAAGGATCTTTTATTGATCGATCAACATGCGACTCAGCTGCTAAATGGATTACTGTATCAATTTCTTTATATTTTTCAAAAATTGATCTTATTAAATCAAAATCACAAATATCGCCTTTAACAAACGTGTAATTTGATTTAGACTCTACATCTTTCAAATTATTAAGATTACCTGCATAGGTTAGAGCATCTAAATTTATAATATGATAATCCGGGTATTTATTTACAAATAGTCTTACGACATGTGAACCTATAAACCCTGCACCTCCAGTGATTAATATCTGCTTTTTATACATTCAATTTTATCAGTTTAATACATTCCTTTAATGAATCTCTCCAATATGGAATATCCATTTCAAAATCTTTTTTTATTTTACTCTTGTTTAGCAGTGAATAATTAGGTCGTCTTGCTAGTGTTGGAAAATCTTTTGTTTCAATTGGTTTTACATTACAATCTATATTTCCCAACTCCATAATTGCTTTTGCAAAATCATACCAAGACGCTACGCCTTCATTAGAATAATTATACACCTTAGCTAATTCATCTATCTGTATATTATTCGTTATTATTTGTAAACATGCTCTAGCTAAATCTCTTGCATAAGTAGGAGTTCCTATTTGATCAAAAACAACTCCTAATTCATCTCTTTCTTCGCCCAACTTCAGCATTGTCTTAACAAAATTTTTCCCAAAACTTGAATATACCCAAGAAGTTCTGATAACTATAGATTCTTTTTTCGATCTAATAATATATTTTTCACCTTCTTGCTTAGTATTTCCATATATCCCAATTGGATTTACTTTTTCAGTTTCTTTATAAGGTTTAAAGTTTTCTCCATTAAAGACATAATCGGTTGAAAAGTGAATCATCTTTCCATTACTTGGTAAAGCATTTATTAAATTTTCAACTCCACTTACATTAACCTTACGCGCTACATTCTCTTCTGTTTCTGCTTTGTCAACAGCTGTATAAGCTGCACAGTTAAGAATTATATTAATCTTGTTCTGTTTTATGTATTTTACTACACTTTCATGATTCGTTATATCTAATTCTGAGGAAGAAGTAAAGAAAAAATTAAAGTTACTATATGCTTGTGATATTATAGAAAACTCTTGACCTAATTGACCTTTGGATCCAGTAATTAAAACATTCATCTTTTAATAATTAAACGGACTATTGAAATCTTTTAAAGCTAGCAACTGTGTGTCTTTTTCAGATAATAAAACATCAGCATACAAAAGAATCTTTTGGACAACCCATTTGAATAAAAACATCAATAACAAATTCTTTAAGTGT
>JAHDDQ010000036.1:0-8985 GCA_020629275.1 Tenacibaculum sp.
AAACTATACACTCCAATTGTGCTGACGAAAAAAGCTAGAATTTTAGGTCCAATATTTTTGAATTTTGTATCATTTCCGAAAATAGTAGTGTTGAACTTTTCAAGAGTTTGTTTATGAGAAGGTTTTGTAAGTAGTGTTACTACAATCCATCCTATTGTGGTAATTAAAACACCTAATATCAATTTCCAGTAACCTGGGATGTTGACTGTAGGACTTTCCATTTTTCCATCCACAAAGAAGAAAATAGCAATACAGAAGGATATAGCCATAGCAGCGATTTCACTATATGGGTTTATTCTTAGCCAAAACCATCTTAAGATAAAAAGTAAACCAGTACTGGCGCCTATTTGTAAAAGCAAGTCAAAAACATCTTTTGCAGATTGTAAATAGAAAGAGAAAAGAGCAGCGCACAGCATAAGAATTACTGTAGAAATTCTTCCGACAACTACTTTTTGCTTTTCGGTAGCATTTGTGTTGATAAAACGACCGTAAAAATCATTGACAATATAAGAACTACCCCAGTTTAATTGTGTTGAAATTGTGCTCATAAAAGCAGCAATAAGAGAGGTTAATACAATGCCTAGTAATCCAGAAGGTAAGTAAGTCATCATAGCAGCGTAAGCAACATCATGTCCTTGCATTTCTTGAGATAAGTTTGGAAAAGTTTGGTTTATATTCTCCAAGTTAGGAAATATAACTAGTGAAGCTAAACCAACTAAAATCCATGGCCAAGGACGTAACGCATAATGCGCAAAATTGAAAAATAAGGTAGCCCAAGTTGCATTTTTTTCATCTTTTGCAGCTAGCATTCTTTGTGCAATATAACCACCGCCACCTGGCTCGGCTCCAGGATACCAAGTACTCCACCATTGAACTGCAAAAGGAATTATAAATAATGTGATTAAGCTATCTGTCTTTGAAAAATTAGGAAGCATATTCAGTTTGCCACTCACATTAGGAGCAGAAAGTAGGTTGTCTAACCCACCAATTTCAGGGAGATTAATAATATAAAATGTAGCCCATACAGAACCTATCATTGCTATTATAAACTGAATAAAATCAGTAAGTAATACACCTTTTAATCCTCCTAAAGAGGAATAGATTACGACTATTATTGACGAATATAATAACATGTCTCGTTGTGATATCCCTAATAAAATATTTGCAATTTTAGCACCAGCCAAACATACACCAGCCATAGTAATAATATTGAAAATAACGCCCAAATAAATAGCTCTAAACCCTCTAAGGTATCCGGCTATTTTTCCAGAATAACGCAGCTCATAAAACTCTAAATCTGTTGTAATTCCAGATTTTCGCCATAGTCTAGCATAGAAGAAAACTGTTAACATTCCAGTAAGTAGCATGGCCCACCACACCCAATTACCAGAAACACCGTTTTTTCTAACCAACTCCGTAACTAGTCCAGGAGTATCAGCAGCAAAAGTTGTTGCAACCATAGAAACACCAAGTAACCACCATGGCATATTTCTACCTGATAAAAAGAAATCTGCACTACTTTTTCCTGCAGATTTAGAAGCTTTTACACCGATAAAAAGGGAGATTAAAAAAAATAAAATTATAATACTATAATCTAGTAATGAAAGTTGCATAATATCAGTTTAGTTTATAAATGTAATTAAATATTTTAAAAACGTTAAATAATGGTAAAAACCGAAAACGATTTCGCATTTTTATCTGTAATAATCGTAAATAATAAGTAAATTTGATATTTATATTTATGGGAAAAAAGGTAACAAAAATAGCAGTCATGACTTCTGGAGGAGATTCTCCTGGAATGAATGCAGCCATACGCTCAGTAGTAAGAGCGTGTGCTTATTATAGAACTGAGTGTGTAGGAATATACAGAGGATATCAAGGAATGATTGAGGGGGATTTTATTACTATGACCGCAAGAAGTGTGAATAATATTATTCATAAAGGGGGGACTATTTTAAAATCAGCTCGATCTAAAGAGTTCAGAACCGAGGAAGGAAGAAAAAAAGCCTACGAAAACTTAAAAGAGCATGGTATAGAAGGTTTAGTTGTTATTGGAGGTGATGGTTCTTTTACGGGAGGTGTTGTATTCAATAAAGAATATGGTTTTCCTGTAATCGGTATACCAGGTACAATAGATAACGACATTAACGGAACATCTCATACATTAGGTTACGATACGGCTTTAAATACTGCAATGGAAGCTATTGATAAAATTCGAGATACGGCTTCATCTCATAATAGATTATTCTTCGTAGAAGTAATGGGAAGAGATGCAGGTTTTATAGCTTTAAACGCTGGTGTAGGTGCCGGAGCAGAAGAGATCTTAATACCTGAAGAAGACTTAGGGTTAGAACGTATGTTAGAATCATTAAAAAAGAGCAGAAGATCTGGTAAATCATCAAGCATTGTTGTAGTAGCTGAAGGGGATAAATCTGGTAAAAATGTATATGAATTAGCAGATTATGTAGAAGAAAATATGCCAGAATATGAAGTGCGAGTTTCAGTGTTGGGACATATGCAAAGGGGAGGTTCTCCGAGCTGTTTTGATAGAGTTTTAGCCTCTCGCTTAGGAGTAAAGGCAGTTGAGTTGTTAATAGATAATAAATCTAATTTAATGGTTGGTCTTAGAGATAATGAAGTTGTAGCAACAGATTTAGAAAAGGCAATTAAAGGACAACATTCTATTAATAAAGAATTACTGAGAGTTTCAGACATAATGACAACATAACAGTAACAGTTAAAATGAAAAATGTATTGTTAGGTTTTTTGAGTTGTTCAATACTTTTTGTATTATTTTCATACAATAAAGTGAATGCTAGAAATAGTGAGTTGTTAAAAAGAATTGAGTTGCTAGAGAAAGAGCAAAAAATTCTAAAAAAACAGTTCAATAAAACTTATGAAAATCTTTATGGTTTCGGTGCAAAACCAGCATATATAAATCATGAGAAAGAATACTTTAAGATAATAAAAGAAATACAAACAACATTAGATAAAATTCAAAAGGATGATTAAAATAGGAATCAATGGTTTCGGAAGAATTGGACGATTAGCATTTCGTTCAGCAATTCAAAGAGATAACGTACAAGTAGTGGCTATTAATGATTTATTAGATGTAGATTATTTAGCATATTTATTAAAATACGACTCTGTACATGGACGTTTTAATGGAACTATTGAAGTAAAAGATGGAAGTTTAATTGTTAACGGACAAACAATAAGAGTTACAGCAGATAGAAATCCAGAAAATTTAAAGTGGGATGCTGTAGGTGCAGACTATGTAATTGAGTCAACAGGTTTTTTTCTAACAAAAGAAAAAGCAGCGTTGCATATTAAAGGAGGAGCTAAAAAAGTTATTATTTCTGCTCCATCTAAAGATGCAAAGATGTATGTAATGGGAGTGAATAATGATACACTTACTAAGGATGAAACAATTATTTCAAATGCATCTTGTACTACCAACTGCTTAGCGCCATTAGCTAAAGTTATCCAAGATGAGTTTGGATTGGTTGAAGGTTTAATGACGACTATACATTCGGCAACATCTGGTCAAGATGCAGTTGATTCACCAAGTAGTAAATGGAGAAGAGGTCGTTCAGTTTTAAGAAATATGATTCCTACTACTACAGGTGCTGCGATTGCAGTAACAAAGGTAATTCCAGAATTAGAAGGAAAACTTACAGGTATGGCTGTTCGTGTACCTACAGCAGATGTTTCTTTAGTAGATTTAACCTTTAGAACTGAAAAATCTACTTCACTCAAAGAAATTTTAAACAAACTAAAAGAAGCGTCTGAAGGAAAATATAAAGATGTAATAGGGTACACTGAAGAGGAAGTAGTTTCTCAAGACTTTGTTTCTGATATAAGAACTTCTATTATTGATGCTGAAGCGAGTATTGAACTAAATGATAAGTTTTTCAAGATTATTTCTTGGTATGATAATGAGTATGGTTACGCGACTAAAATAGTAGACTTATTAGAATATGCAGCTTCGTTGTAAGAACGAAAGCCGAAAGTATTATAATATATAGAATAATTCATAACAAAAAATCCCGCTTTTATAAAAGCGGGATTTTTTGTTATGAATTAAACTTATTGAAATTTTATTTAATTGCAATCATACTAATTTCAACATTTACAAACTTAGGAAGATTTGCTACTTCTACCGTTTCTCTAGCAGGTGCATTATCAGAGTCAAAGTAAGTGGCATATACTTCATTTATCAAATTAAAGTTATGCATGTCAGAAATAAAAATAGAGGTTTTTACTACGTCATCAAAATTCATGTCAGCTGCTTTTAAAACTTCTTTCATGTTTTCCATAACCTGAGTAGTCTCTGCCTTAATATCATCTAAAATTAAAGCTCCTGTTTCAGGATTAATAGCGATCTGACCAGAAGTATATAAGGTGTTGCCTTTCAAAATAGCTTGATTGTAAGGTCCTATTGGAGCTGGTGCTTTACTAGTGTATATTACTTTTTTCATTATTTAGGTATTAAAATAAACGTCTATCTGGTGGTTGGTTTTTATCCCACTTCAAATCACTTAGCATAGTAGATTTAACTCCAATAAAGAAGTTGTATGAAGTTCTTGGTCCGAAAGGAACCCAATTAAAATTAAATCTCCAGCTATCTAAATCTCTTGAGAAGTTTAAGGTAGTATATGAAAAAGCTCCATTTTTAATGTCATATGAAGATCGATAACCTACTTTCCATTTAGGAGTTAACTCCACACTACCACTAAAACCAACAGTATGAGTCTGTATTCCAGCCCTTCTAAAGCCATCATTAGTATAAGCTGCAGAATAAATAAAACTTATATTCCAAGGTATGTTGGCACGATATAATTTGGCTGTTTTTTCTTTTGGCTCGTTTGAATCTGTAGGCTCATTAACAAAACCATTAGTAGTTCTGTTTATAGTTGATCCAAAGACATCAGGAGGATTATTTTGTGCACCATTACCACTTTTTTCGTCTTTTTTCTTATTCAAATCAGAACTAGAAAAACTATAATTTGCAGTTAATGTGGCTTGACTTAGTCTAAAGATAGATGCATTGAATTTATCTATACGAACACCTTCTTGGTTAACCTGATATGGATCTAAACTTCCGGAAAGGTTAACAGCCATTTTGTTTTTAAATAATTGTGTTCCTGCAGAAAAACTAACATTACTCCATCGTAAACTGTCAGCAGCCATATTATAGCTGGTGTTAAAATTTAAATTATTAAGTATGGTAATCTTTTTATCTTCCTCATCACTATCCGCATCTTTAGGTTTTACTTTTCCTTCAAGAACATTATTTAGCGTAAAAGTAAGTAAGTTGGATATACCACTGCCCGGAATACCATATATACCGCCTTCAAAAGGAGTATATGTTAATAATGGTTCATTAATATCTGCACTCTGCCGAACCGTAAGGTTATGTTGCTCAGCAAAGTTAGGGCGATAACTCCAGGAAATAGAAGGACGAATGGTGTGTCGTATAGCCTTTAATCGTCCTTTTTTGAAGTTGAAAGTCCCGTAAATATTTGTACTTAACGATACACCAAAATTATATTCGTTGAACCTTTTAAAGCCGCTGATTGTATCATTAACTGCAGCACCTAATGTATTATCAGTATTTTGTACACTAGGATCAAATCGTTTTTTTATGCTGTTAAAATACCAAACGTCTTTGTAGGTTAAATTTGGAGATAGTGTAAAGTATTTAAAGGCTTTAATATTAGTGTTTGAGCTAAGGTTATGTTGAACGCCAGATCGAGCACCTTCAAACATTTTAGAAGATAAAAAATTTTCTTCATTAGTTTGTATTCTATAATCTCCTTGCATGCTGTAGGTAAGACCAACTTTTTGAAGAGGATTTTTCTTAACACCACCTTTTCCTGCAAATGGAAAAATTCTATCCATATTAACTTGCAATGATGGAAGTGTCATGTTCACTGTTTCATTATTAGAGTTTTGATTGTGTGTTACTGTTACATTCATGTTAAAAGGAGTACCTACGAACTTCTTGTAATAACTAATAGAAGAGTTGAATGAATTATTTAAAACCTGAGTTTGATCAATCTCATTTAAAGATTGCCTAAAAAATTGACTGCTACTACTAATGTTAACATTTGCAGTTAAGTTAGAGTTGGGACTGGATTTTGAATCTTGTCTATGTGTCCATGTAATATTATAATTAGAAGCTTTAGAAAAATCACTAAACCCTTTTATGCTAGTTGTAAGATTTTGAAAACGAAAACGAAGTCCTCCAGAAAATTTATAACGTACATAATAATTACTATTGGTATTTATGGCCCAACTACCATTACTATAAATATCACCAGTAACCTCTAAATCAAAATAATCATTAAGTGCAAAATAATAACCACCATTTTGTAAGAAAAAACCTTGTTGGTTGTTATCTCCCCATGAAGGAATTATAAAACCTGAAGTTCTACTTTGTGTTAACGGAAAATAAGCAAACGGTAAGTATAAAGGAGTGGGAACATCAGCTAGAACAAGATTACTTCCACCAACTATAATCTTTTTACCAGGAACTAACTTTGCTTTGTTTGTTGCAATATAATAATCAGGTATTTTTTTCTGGGAAGTAGTAAAACGAAGATTCTTCATATATATCGTAGAATCGTTAACTCTTTTGGTCTTTTCACCATAAGTAATCATTTCGCCTTGAACAGTTTTTATACCATAAATTAATGCTTTTTCTGTTTTAAAATTAAACAATATAGAATCTTGTTCAGATTCTTGGCTACCTTGCTTAAAAACAGGTCTTTGAACATAACCCGTGCTATCTTTTATTCCAGTAGCGTAAACCGTATTATTTTTATAATCAAGGATTATTTTTCCCGCCTGTAAATCGATATCACCATAAATTACTTGAGCTTTATTATATAAGGTAACGGTTTTGTTTTTTGCATTTTGAATGGTATAGTCTTCAGCATTGTGAGTAATGGGAAACTCTATCGCTTCTTTTTTCTTAATAATACTGTCATTTTTAACAGTATCGCTCTTCTTCAAAAGTATACTGTCATTTTTTATAGTATCTTTAGTAGCGATTTTTTTATTTTTAATTGTATTTTGCTTTAGAACAGCTTGTTGAGTAACACTTTTCTTTTTGTCAAGCTCTTGTCCTTCAACTATTTTAAAGCTTAGTAGCGATATAATTAAAAGTATGTATAATGAATTTGCTTTCAATCCGATAAATACTATTTTTGTGTTAGTTAAAAGTATGGCTCAATATTTGGAAGACCAAATTTAAAAAAACCAAAATTAGTTAAATTTTATTGATGCAATTCTTAAAATTCGGTAAATATAATATGACGTTAAAAACTGCAAGTTTAATTCTTTTCTTTTCCCTTTTATTATTAGGGATAAATTCTGTTGAAGCTCAAAAAAAATATACTGTTGTTTTAGACGCTGGACACGGAGGTAAAGACCCAGGAAATCTAGGTAACGGTTATAAAGAAAGTATAATTGCTTTAAAAGTAGTTTTAGCAATAGGTAAAGAATTAGAGAAAACAAACGATATAAAAGTAGTTTATACAAGAAAAAAGAATGTTTTTGTAGAATTACATAATAGAGCCAAAATAGCTAACAATAGTAAAGCCGATTTATTTGTATCCGTACATTGTGATTCTTATGTAAACTCAAAAGCTCATGGAGCTGGTACTTTTGTTCTAGGTTTAAGTGGAAATAAGCAAAATTTAGAGATCGCAAAGCGAGAAAATGCCGTAATCTTATTAGAAGAAGATTATAAGAGTAACTACGATTACGATCCAAACTCACCAGAATCTGTAATCAGTTTATCGGTATTACAAGAAGAGAATTTAGATGAAAGTTTAAATATAGCAGGAATTATTCAAGATAATTTCTCACAAGTGAAACGATTTGATCGTAGTGTAAAGCAAAACAATTTCTTAGTTTTAAGAGAAACAGTAATGCCAAGTGTACTGATAGAGCTAGGGTTCTTAACTAATAAGGCAGAGGGGAGATTTTTAAATTCAAAATCAGGCCAACGAAGAATGGCGCTTTCTATATCTAAATCAATTAAAAAATATATTGATTACCTTAAGCTTAATACAGTTTATGATAAAAAAAGTACACCTACTAAAAATTCTACAGAAAGTAAACCAGCAATCACAACAACAGTTAATAGGAAACTAAACGTAGAAAGAGCTGTAAAACCTAAAAAAGAGAAGTTAGTAACAGAAAAAGCAACTGAGACCATAGTGAAAACAGTTAAAGTAACACCTAAGAAAGAACCATTACTTAAGGTAGTGCCTAACCCTGTTGTTGTAGAGAAAAAAAATGAGAAAAAACCCGAAGAATTAAAAGTAGCAAGTAGAGAAAAAGCAGTTGATAAAAAGTCCGTGGTAAACAATGTAGAGAAAGAGAAACCAGGGAAGATAGAATTCAAAGTTCAAATAGCAGCATCTAAACAGTATTTGACCAATGAAAATTTTAATTTTAAAGGGTTAGAAAATGTTGAGGTAATAGTTATTGATGAATATTTTAAGTATTTCTACGGCTCTAATACAGACTTTAAAGAGACTAAAAGAGCATTAAGAGAAGCTAGAAAGGCAGGGCATAAAGGTGCCTTTGTCGTAGCTTTTAAGGATGGAGAGAAAATTAGTTTAAGAAAAGCATTAAAAAAGAAGTAATTTAGAAAAAATCTAATCAAATCTCCCAAAAATAATTAGTAATTTCGTTGCCATCAATCATTGTTTATGTCAAGAGAACTTAAAACAGGTATAGTAGCACTGTTAATTATTGCACTAGGAGTTTGGGGATACAATTTCTTAAAAAGACAAGATCTCTTAAGTCCTAATGTACGCCATTTTTTTGTAGAATATAACAATATTAACGGCCTTAATGAAGGCAGTGTTGTTACGATAAACGGACTCCAAGTCGGTAAAATAGATAAAATCGGATTCAATACTCAGCCAGAAAAGAGAGGGAAGTTATTAGTAGAAATGTCTTTAG
>JAHDDQ010000036.1:8995-16841 GCA_020629275.1 Tenacibaculum sp.
AATGGGTGGACAAAATTTAGCAATTATACCAGACTACAACGGAGAAACAGCGGTGTCGGGTGATTTTTTGAAAGGAGAAATAGAATCCGATCTTTTTTCTTCGGTAGGCGAGAAATTAAATCCAATTCAAGCCAAATTAGAAAACGTACTTGTAGAAGCAGACTCTCTACTCATAGGTTTGAATGAAATCTTAAATAAAAAAGCAAGAAGAAGTTTAAATAACAGTGTTTTAGGTTTAGAAGGAACGATTAATGATGTGAGAAAAACACTTTCTTCTGTAAATACTATGATTGGCAAGAATAAAGACAACATAGATGCTACACTTAATAATGCTAAGAAAATTTCCGAAAATTTCTCTAAGGTTTCAGAAGATTTATCTAAAGCCAATTTAGGAGGCACTGTGAAAAAGCTAGAAGGCACGATAAACAATGTTAATCAATTGATAGCAGGTATTAACAGTGGCAAAGGAACACTAGGCAAATTAATGTCTGATGAAAAACTATATAGTAATTTAACTAATGCATCTAAAGAATTAGAAGAGTTACTAAGAGAAATGAAATTGAACCCCAAAAGATTTGTTCATTTTTCATTATTTGGAAAAAAACCAAAACCTTATAACGAAGATAAAAACGAGAAAAACGTAAGTAATCAATAGTTAAAGAACTTAAATACAAATCAAACAACTCTTTAGGTTAAGAGCGAATAACCTATTCACGCTGAAAAAGGACAGTTGAAATTATCAATAAACTAATTAAGTAACAAATGGAAAAATACGTACCAAACATTTTTTTTGCACTATTATTAATCGCAGGAATTGGGTATTTCGTAATGAATGTTCGAAAATTAATTCGAAATATTAAATTAGGTAAAGATGTAGATCGAACAGACAATAAGTCAGAACGTTGGAAGAATATGGCTAAAATTGCTTTAGGGCAATATAAAATGGTAACTCGTCCGTTATCTGGTATTTTACATGTTATCGTTTATGTTGGGTTTATTTTGATTAACATTGAGTTGTTGGAAATCGTTATTGATGGTTTATTTGGAACGCATCGTATTTTTCAACCAATATTAGGAAATACTATTTATGGATTATTAGTAGGAACTTTTGAAGTATTAGCGCTTCTAGTACTAGTAGCAGTTGTTATTTTCTGGTTAAGGAGAAATATAGAAAAAGTTAAACGTTTCTGGAGTAAAGAAATGGAAGGTTGGCCAAAAAACGATGGTAATATTATTTTATACTTTGAAATAGTTTTAATGACTTTATTTTTAGTTATGAATGCAACTGATATTTCTTTTCAAGAAGCTGGTGCAGGTAATATTGTTTCTCAGTTTATAGCACCTTGGTTTGACGGGTATTCAACTGAAACAATCCATGCCATAGAAAAGACTTCTTGGTGGTTGCATATAATTGGAATATTGATATTCTTAAACTATTTATATTATTCGAAACACTTACATATTTTACTAGCGTTCCCTAACACGTTCTTTGCAAATTTAAAGCCTAAAGGACAGCTTACTAACTTGGAATCAGTAACAAATGAGGTAAAAATGATGATGGATCCAAATGCTGATCCGTATGCAATGCCTGCCGAAGGAGCAGAAGATGAAGAACCAGCTAAATTTGGAGCTTCAGATGTAGCAGATTTAAATTGGGTTCAGTTAATGAACGCATACACTTGTACGGAATGTGGACGTTGTACTTCAGCTTGTCCTGCAAACCTAACGGGAAAAAAATTATCGCCACGTAAGATTATGATGGATACTCGTGATCGTTTAGAAGAAGTAGGTAAAAATATAGATGCAAACGCAGGAGAATTCAAACCAGACGGAAAACAATTATTAGACGATTATATTACACGTGAAGAGTTATGGGCATGTACTAGTTGTAATGCTTGTGTTCAAGAATGTCCAGTAAATATTGATCCACTTTCAATAATCATGGATATGCGAAGATATTTGGTGATGGAAGAATCTGCTGCACCTCAAGAATTAAATATGATTATGACTAATATTGAAAATAATGGAGCGCCATGGCAATATAGTCAGATGGACAGATTAAACTGGAAAGATGAATAAACATTGCATAAAAAGAATATCAGGGACCATTTTTAAAGTTATCGTATGCGTATTTATATTGGCTTTTCATTTTGAAGTATCTAGTCAAACAGGTTATGACGAAGAGTCTAAAACTATAGCCAAGTTGGTCGATCAAATGTTCGTAGATATGAACAATAAAGATTACGATGCTATTTTAGAAATGACACATCCTAAAGTTTATGATATTGTTTCTAAAGATCAAATGAAGACAATGTTAAAGAGCATGTTCGAAGGTAATGGGGAATTTAAAATTGAGATTCCTAAAACCACTCCAAAATATAAGTTATCTAAAATTTTTAAAGAAGATAAAAATAATTTGAAGTATGCTTTTACAACTTACGACATGCAGATGAAGATGACTTTTAACAATCAGAAGTTTGATGATGAAACCAAAAAAATGATGGTTTCACAAATGAAGTTACAAGATTTTGATGCTAAATTTATTTCAGACAGTACGATTGATGTACTCATGAATAATAGAATGACTGTTCTTGTAAATGAAGACACAACCAATAATAAATGGGTGATGTTAAACTACAATCCAGATTCTCCTTTATTCTATAAAATGTTACCTGCTTCAGTGTTAGAAACAGCAAAAGAGTACAAGCAAAAAATAATGCTAGAAAAGAAAAAAAATCAAGAATAAAAACCCAATACTAAAACTAAACATATTATGAACGTACCAACAATGGCAGATATGATGGCTCAAGGGAAACAACCAGAAGTGTTGTTTTGGGTTGGAGCAGCTGGAAGTTATGATGATAGAGCAAAAAAGATTACACGATCTTTTGTTAAAATATTACATCAAGCTAATGTTGATTTTGCAGTATTAGGTACTGAGGAAAGTTCAACAGGTGATGCAGCAAAAAGAGCAGGAAATGAATTTTTGTTTCAAATGCAGGCGATGACTAATATTGAAATTTTAAATGCCTATGAGGTAAAAACTATAGTAACTTGCGATCCACATTCATTTAATACATTAAAAAATGAATATCCAAGTTTAGGAGGAAAATATACGGTATACCATCATACCCAATACATTCAAAAGCTAGTTGACGATGGTCGTTTAGCTATTGATGATAAGAATCTTAAAGGAAAACGTTTAACGTACCACGATCCTTGTTATTTAGGTCGTGCAAATGATGTATATGAAACTCCAAGAGCTATCATTAAACGTTTGGGAGTAAAAGCAACAGAAATGAAGCGTCACAAATCTACTGCGTTATGCTGTGGAGCGGGAGGAGCACAAATGTTCAAAGAGCCTGAAAAAGGGGATATGGATATTAATATTTTACGTACTAAAGATGCTTTAGAAACAAAACCTGAGATTATTGCCACAGGCTGTCCTTATTGTAATACAATGATGACAGATGGTGTTAAGTATCACTTGAAAGAAGATCAAATAGTAGTAAAAGACATTGCTGAACTAGTTGCAGAGGCAAATAACTTGTAACTATGAAAAGTATAATTTTTGTGCTCATATTTGCTCTTTCAATCAATCTTGTTGGGGCTCAAGAATCTACATTAGATAAAGTAGCCAAGGAGGTTTGTGCATATTTCAATGATAATACAGATGAACTTAAAGGATTGTCCAAAGCAGATCTAACAGCTAAATTAGGTGTTCAAATGATACAGAGATGTCTCAAGTATAAAGAAGAACTTAAGCAAGACGGATTTGAATTCGATATTTCCAAAGGTAGAGAAGAAGGAAAAAAAATTGGAGCTAAAATAGGTGTTAGCATGATAAAGTTTTGTCCTGATGTTTTAATGTCATTAGCGGGTAAAAAGCTTGATGAAGAAATAGAAGATAAAAAAGAGCAAAAGAACGATGATTACACTACAGTAAAAGGTAAAATTAAAAAGTTTACTGGAAAAGAAATTTTTATGCTAGAGCTCAAAGATGAAGGAGGAAAAACTCAAAAGTTTGTATGGTTATCCAATTTTGAAGGATCAGATATTTTATTAGAATTGGGATATGATAAAGCAAAAGGAAAAACAATTCAATTACATTATGATAATATAGAAATTTTTTCACCAAAATTTAGAGAGTATATTATCAGAAAAAGAATCAAAAAAATTGAATTTTTAGATTAAAAAATAATGTCAAAATTAAAAAGTTTTATAAAGGCGGCTAGGTTAAGAACCTTGCCGCTTTCTGTTTCAGGAATTATAGTGGGTGCATTTTTAGCTGACTTTAACACTGTAATTGGAAGTGGTTTGAATGATGTTCATGCAAATTACCCTTTTCAAAAAAATTATTGGATTTTCCTGTTAGCCATTTTAACTACTATAGGTTTTCAAGTACTATCTAACTTTGCTAACGATTACGGAGATGGTATAAAAGGAACAGATAAGAATAGAGAAGGTGAAGCAAGAATGGTAGCCTCTGGAGCTGTTTCGCCAAAGCAAATGAAGAATGCTATGGTTGTAACTTCAGTTTTAACATTAATAGTTGCAATAGCTCTAATTTACGTGTCATTTGGAAAAGAGAATTTCATGTTTTCGTTATTGTTTTTCGGTTTAGGAATTACTTCAATTGTAGCAGCTATAAAGTATACTGTAGGAAAATCTGCCTACGGATATAGTGGGTTTGGAGATCTATTTGTATTCATGTTTTTTGGACTATTAGCAGTTATAGGAACTTATTTTTTATATACAAAAGAATTAAATTTTACGGTGTTTTTACCAGCATTTTCAATAGGTTTATTAAGTACAGCTGTATTAAATTTGAATAATATGCGAGATAGAGTGAATGATGCTAAATCAGGTAAAAATACACTAGTAGTTAAAATAGGAGCAGAGTTTGCTAAGTATTATCATTATTACTTGATTGGTTCATCGTTTTTATTTGCGATGCTTTATACAGGGATACGTTTTAAAAGTCCAACACAGTTTCTTTTTGTTATAGCTTACATACCGTTATTAATTCATGTACTTTTTGTTGCTCGTAATACAAAAGAAGCTTACTTAGATGGAGAACTGAAAAAGGTAGCTTTAAGCACATTTTTGTTTGCCATCCTTTTCGGTATAGGTAACGTTTTGTAACTTTATAAGAAATAAACGAATATGAAAATGAAACGCTACATCTATACACTTATAGTTGTTTGTTTTTTAAGTTGCAACAACCACGAACCGTCATCACATGATATTGCAGCAGAAGCGCCATCTCAGGTACTTTCTGAAGCTATAGAAGATGAAAGAGGAAGAGATGATTCTGATGATACAGTTTCAAAGAGAAAATTAATAAAAAAAGGTACTGTTGCTTTTGAAACTAAAAATATAAAAAGTACAAAAAAAACGATAGTTAAAGCGATAAAAAAGTACTCAGGATATATATCAAGTGAGTCTAATGAAAATTCAACATATAATAACCAAGTTGTAATTATTGTAAGACTCCCAAATAATAATTTTGATGACTTCTTAAACGATATATCAAGAAGCATAGTAAATTTCGATTCAAAAAATATAACAGTTAAAGATGTAACTGAAGAGTTTCTGGATATTTCTGCTAGGGTAAAAACAAAAAAAGAATTAGAAAAACGCTATTTACAATTGCTTACAAAAGCAAAATCAGTAAAAGAAGTGATTGAGGTGGAAAAAGAATTGGAAATAGTTAGATCAGACATCGAGAGTATTGAAGGAAGACTTAAATTCTTACAAGATAATGTTTCATATTCTACATTAAACATCCGTTTTTATAAAACGATTGATACCATAGCTAAAAGTGATAGTTTTGGAAATAAAATTATAAATGCTTTTAAAAATGGCTTTGAAGGGTTAACGTACTTATTCTTATTTCTAATAAATGTCTGGCCCTTATTTATAATTATACTTATTATTTACTTTATAATAGTTAGGAAATCAAACAAACAAAAAAATATAAAATCATAATGAAAGTTACATTTTACGGTCATGCTTGTTTCGGCATAGAAATTAATGGGATACATATTTTAGTTGATCCATTTATTACAGGAAACCCAAAAGCGTCACACATAGATATCTCAACAATTAAAGCAGACTATATTTTACTTACACATGCGCATCAGGACCATGTTTTGGATGTAGAAGAGATTGCAAAAAGAACAGCAGCTACTATCGTATCCAATTATGAAATCGTAATGTATTATGTTGCTAAAGATTTAAAAGGACATCCGGTTAATCATGGGGGTACGTATAAAACAGAAGAATTTTCAGCCAAATATGTTAATGCTATTCATACATCATCTTTTGCAGATGAAACCTACGGAGGTCAGCCTGGAGGTTTTGTAATTACATCAGGAGAGAAAGCGCTTTATATAGCTGGAGATACTGCCGTAACTATGGATATGAAGCTAATACCAATGACGACAAAACTAACAGCTTCCATATTTCCTATAGGCGATAATTTTACAATGGGTGTTGAGGATGCAATCATAGCTAGTGATTTAGTAAGTTGTGATACAGTTATAGGTTGTCATTACGATACATTTCCACCAATTGAAATAAATAAAGAAACTGCCAAGGAACAATTTTCAAATAAAGATAAAGACTTAATTCTATTAACAATAGGAGAAACTATTAGTTTATAAAATTATATGAAGACAATTAAAGTAATATTAGGAATAATTATAGGACTTAGCTTAGTGTTTTTTGCTACGGGTTTAGTTGTTAAAGAAACAACTTATACAACTCAAGTAATAATTGAGAAACCAGTAAAAGAAGTATTTGAGACATTTAATACAGAAGGCTTAGTAAAAGAATGGATTCCTGATTTAATTTCTATCAAGCCATTAGAAACAAAGCCAGGTAAAGTTGGAAGCACTTACGAAATGATTATCAATAATAACGGTCAAGAAATTAAATTAGTCGAGAAAGTTTTAGCCTATGTACCAGAAGAAAAAGTTACCCTTTTTTTTAAAGCAGACAGTATGCTAAAAACCGACGATTATACTTTTACATTTGAAAATGATAAAACAACAATAGTAAATAAATCTACATGCAGAGGTAGTTCTTATATTTTAAGTTGTTTATTCCCTTATTTTAAAGGCACGTTTCAAGAACAAGATCAAGGGTATTTAAATAATTTCAAGTCATACATAGAAACTAATAAATAATAATTTTGATTACAGCGACCTTTCATAAATACGTTTTACAATTTAAACAACCAAGTGGTACTTCTAGAGGAATCTTAAAAACAAAAACGACCTATTTTTTACAGTTGCGTGAAGAAGGAAAACAAGGAATAGGAGAATGTGGTATCTTTAAAGGTTTAAGTGCTGATGATAGACCAGATTATGAAGATAAATTAGCGTGGATTTGTCAAAATATTAATTTAGAAATAACAGAGTTATTGGATGAATTAATCGAATTTCCATCCATACAATTTGGTGTAGAGCAAGCTTTCCTGTCATTGAAAAGTGAAAATAAATTTATTCTTTTTCCATCCAATTTTACAACAGGAAAGGAATCAATCTCGATTAATGGATTAATTTGGATGGGAGATAAAGAGTTTATGAAAACTCAAATAAGAGAAAAAATAGCTTCAGGATTTTCGTGTATAAAAATGAAAATAGGAGCAATAGATTTTGACACAGAGATAGAATTACTTCAAGCTATCAGAAAAGAATTTTCACCAAGTGATATCGAATTACGTGTAGATGCTAACGGAGCATTTGTGCCAAAAGAAGCTCTAAATAAATTAAACCGCCTTTCTGAATTAAAATTACATTCAATAGAGCAACCTATTAAGCAAGGACAGTGGGAAGAA
>JAHDDQ010000036.1:16851-29892 GCA_020629275.1 Tenacibaculum sp.
AAGAAATGGCAGATTTATGTTCAAAAACACCGTTACCTATAGCTTTGGATGAGGAGTTAATAGGGGTTTTTAATGTAACAAAAAAGGAAGAGTTACTACAAACAATACAACCACAATACATTATTCTAAAACCAAGTTTGGTTGGAGGTTTCAAAGGTAGTGAGGAGTGGATTTCATTAGCAAAGAAAAAGAATATTAATAATTGGGTTACGTCTGCATTAGAAAGTAATATTGGTTTAAATGCTATTGCACAATGGACTCATACTTTACAGAATCCTATGCCCCAAGGACTAGGTACTGGAGGTTTATTTACAAACAACTTTAAGAGTCCACTAGAAGTTTCACAAGGATATTTAAAGTACAACACTAATGAGAAGTGGAATTTTAATTTGAAAGAATAAAAGATGAATTTTATACAACAAGCATACAAAGGGAAATTAGGATTTTGGAAATACTTAGTAATACCTACGCTGTTCTTTGGAATGATGATTTTAAATTATATAGCAATAGAAATTTTTAAGATTGATCAAAATGAATTAATGAGAAGAGAAATTTTGAAAAAAGGAGAAAACTTAGTTTTGATTGAATCTCTTTTTCCTTTCGTTATTTTATTAATTTGTCTCTTATTATGGGTGAAGTTCGTCCATAAACAACCAATAACTTCATTAACTACATCAAGGAAAAATATTGACTGGAATCGTTTTTGGTTTTCGTTTTCTATTTGGGGAGGAATTACAACTTTATTTGTTTTTGTAAGTTATTTTTTGACACCTGATAAGATGATATGGAATTTTCAATTCAATAATTTTTTAGGTTTAGTGTTAATAGGTTGTGTACTTGTACCTTTACAAACAAGTTTTGAAGAGTATTTTTTTAGAGGATACTTATTGCAAGGCATAGGAGCTAAATTTAAAAGTAAATTTCTAGCATTATTATTAACTTCAACAACTTTCGGACTTCTTCACATAGCAAATCCAGAAGTTCAAAAATTAGGGATGGTGATTATGGTTTACTATATTGGAACTGGACTGTTTTTAGGAATAATAACTTTAATGGATGAAGGATTAGAGTTAGCTTTAGGATTTCATGCAGCAAACAACTTGGTTACAGCATTATTGGTAACATCGAATTGGACAGCATTTCAGACTAACTCACTCTTTAAAGATTTTTCAGAGCCAAATCCCCTGAGAGATATTTTTATTCCTGTTTTATTGTTTTTTCCTTTTTTACTATTGATCTTTTCAAAAAAATACGGTTGGAAAAATTGGAAAGAGAAATTATTAGGAACAGTAGAAAAGCCATTAGAGCTACAAGAGGAGTATTAAATAAATAATGAGCTAGGGTGCAAAAAAAGTTTCACGAAGGTTTTGCGTTAAATGGAGTGTCTTTTCAAAGTGAAAGAGAACTACAAGTTTTTTCCAAAGAAATATCTTCTGAGATACATTCTTTTTTGGTAGCATGGTTTGATTCCTCAGAAGTCGTTACAGTACAAACATCAGGTTCAACAGGGAAGCCTAAACGAATTGAATTACGTAAAGAGTTCATGAAGAATTCAGCAAGAGCTACAGGTAGTTTTTTCAAGGCTGAAGAAGGAACTAAAGCTTTAATGTGTTTGTCAGCAAATTACATTGCAGGAAAAATGATGTTGGTTAGAGCTTTAACATTAGGTTGGAAACTAGATGTTGTTACACCAGATTCAAATCCACTCCAAAAAAACGTAAAACAATACGATTTTTCAGCAATGGTTCCGCTTCAACTTCAAAACTCATTACAACAACTATATCAAATAAAAACCCTTATTGTTGGCGGAGGAGTAGTATCAGACTCATTAATAAATGAACTTAATAAAATAAGTACGAAAGTATATGCTACTTATGGTATGACAGAGACAGTAACACATATAGCTGTTAAACAACTTAACCATATTAATTGCTACCCTAACTTTTATAAAGTACTTCCTAACGTACAAATTTACAAGGACAATAGGAGTTGTTTACTAATCGACGCCCCAAAAGTTGCTGAAGAACTAGTAATAACAAACGATGTAATTGAATTAATTTCAGACAATCAATTTAAGTGGTTAGGGAGGTACGATAATGTAGTTAATTCTGGAGGTATAAAACTACAGCCAGAAATCATAGAGGAAAAGTTAGCAAAATTAATTTCTAAGCGTTTTTTTACTGTAGGAATTCCAGATAAAATTTTAGGAGAAAAGCTAATTTTAATTGTTGAAAATATGCCTACCGAAACAATAAGAGCATTAAAAGACAAGTTGTTAGAAAACCATATATTAGGTAAATATGAAGTTCCTAAAGAGATTTTTAATGTAGATAAATTTGTGACAACGACAACCAAAAAAATCCAACGTCGTAAAACATTGGATCTTTTGAAACTAAAAAAAATGTAAATAATTACCTGTCTACATCTAGAAACTCTTTTTTATCAAATAATTCTTTGTATTCTGTTCTAGATACACCATAAGGACTTTCACTATAGTTCTTGGTTTTATCAATTTTATACAACTTACTTTGTCTTTGAATTTCGTATTTATTCCTTAGTAAGAAAACCGAATCATTAGTAACGCTAGCAACTTTTAAAGTAGAGTAATAATCATTAGGTTTATATTCAACAACATCACCTTTTTGAGGATTCTCAATAAATGTTACAACATCTTTATCGTGTTTGCCAGAAGCATAAAAAGCATAAGCTATAATTAATACTATGATAGCCAATCCGGCCCAATGCGTTATCGGGGTTTTAGTTTCACGTTTAATATTATCGTACTTTAAACGTAATTGTTCGCTCATTTGCTTAGGTTCTAATGTGACTTTACAGTTATCACATTCAGAGAAACCTTTCTTTGAGAGCGGAAAAATGGGTATCCAATAAATATAAAAATATTTACCATAAATACTGATTGTGTGTGAGGTCTGTTGTTCGCAGTGATTACATTTAACACCACTGATTCGTTCACTTTTTAGATGAACTCCTTTAGTTCCGTAAAAAATCATGAAAAGTTAGTTTTTATAAAACTAAGAAAAAAAGATTAGTATCATTTCTAATAGGTCAGTTTTTTTGAATTTGTAATCAGCTATTTTGAGTTTAACATTTTCTTACTCATTAATATGACTTAGTTACTCACTCAAAATATACACAGTCTCAATTGTTATTTTTATTAGACGAGATAATAAGTACTTTAGACAAAAAATAACCTCATGAAAACAAAAGTAATTTATATACTACTCACTCTTCTTACAATTTCAAATAGTATTGCTCAAGAAATACCAAGAATCAAAGTTGGGAAAGAAGAAATAAAGGTTCGTAAAATAGCTGTAACCACCGAAATTATAGGGAATATTGCTACAACTACGTACGACATGTCTTTTTTCAATCCAAATGATAGAATATTGGAAGGAGAGTTAATTTTTCCACTAGGAGAAAATCAATCAGTACACCGATTTGCATTAGAAATTAATGGTAATTTAAGAGAAGCCGTAGTAGTAGAAAAAGAGAAGGCCCGAGTTGCTTTTGAAAGTACGGTTAGAAATAAAATTGATCCTGCTTTATTAGAAAAAGGACAAGGGAATAATTACAAAGCAAGAATATATCCTATTCCTGCAAGGGGGTATAAAAGAGTAGTTATTGGTTTTCAACAAAAATTAGTAATAAATAATGAAGCATATTATTATAAATTACCATTTAATTTCAAGCAGAAATTAGAAAATTTTTCTTTATCCATAAAAGTTTTAGATCAAAAAAATAAACCTAGTATACGAAACGGTGAAATTCCTGAATTTACATACAATACTGTATCTGGAGTTTATTACACGAACATAAAAAGGCGTAAACAACAGGTAAATCAACCAGTACTGATTAAAATTCCTTTAAATACCAAAGAAGGAAAAATAATAGCCGATAAATCTTTTTTTTATATCGCTAAAAATCTAAAACTAAAAAGAAAGGCACAGAAGTTAGAGGAAAATATTACAATACATTGGGATGCTTCGTTATCAAGAAAAAACAGAAAAAATATTTCTGAGTATGCGCTGTTAAAAGCATATTTTTCTAAAATTAATAATTGCCGAGTGAAGTTAGTTGTATTTGGAACAACGATTAGAGAAGAAAAGTATTTTAATGTGAAAAACGGAAATTGGATTGCTTTAAAAGAAAAGTTGAATACAATTATTTATGATGGAGGTACTTCGTTTAAGTTTTTAAAGACCTATAAAGATCGTAGTAAACTCAACATTATTTTTACCGATGGATTGAATACATTGGAGAATTTCGAAACATCATTTACAAAAAAAACATTCATTGTTAATAGTTCTTTAAGTGCCAAACACCTTATTTTAAAAGATAAAGCTAATCGATCGGGAGGAGGTTATATCAATCTCAATCAGTCTTCAGTAGAAAAAGTAATTCAAAAATTTACAGAAAATAAATTACAATTCTTAGGTACAAATTACGATTCTAATGAAGTCGAGATATACCCTAAGAAAGGAAGTGTTATTGATGATAATTTTTCATTGGTTGGTAAAGGAAACGTTATAGGTAAAAAATTAAAAGTATATCTAGGTGTAGATAATAAAATTACTAAAACATTAGAATTTAACATTGAAAAAGAAAACATAGAGAATAATTTTATTGCTAAAATGTGGGCACAAAGTAAGTTAAATTTACTATCACTTAATAAGGAACATTATGAAAAAGAAATTGTGACGCTTAGTAAAACATATCAAGTAATAAGCCCTTTTACATCGCTATTGATATTAGATCGTGTTGAAGATTATGTAACTCACGAAATAGTTCCTCCTATCGAATTACAAGATGAATATTACAAACAGTTAGCCTTAAAAGTAAATAATAAGAAGGATCAATTAGTAAGGTTAGAACAACAATTATTTAATGATTACAGTAACTTTTTCAAGTTATACGATAAAGAGTTTAAGTTAACTGAAGGAAAAAGAAAAAATCGAAATAATTCAAGAAATAGGATTACAGAAGGAGTTATAACTGAAGTTGAAAGAAGTGTTGAGATTACGGATGGAGAGTTTTTTGTTTCTGGAGTTGTAAGTGACGAAACAGGGCCTCTACCTGGGGTACAAGTTATGGTTAAAGGCACATCAAGAGGAAGCGAAACGGATTTTGACGGTAATTATAATGTTAAAGTTAAAACGGGAGATTCTCTAATCTTCAGTTTTGTTGGTATGAAAACTATGGAAAAAGTAATAGGAAATACTAACGGAGTTAATGTTATTTTGGCAAGTGACAATGTTTTAGAGGAAGTAGTAGTTATTGGTTATGGTACAACAAATGAAGACGAAGAAGTTGAAGAGTTGGCTGCTCCAGATGTGAGGTCGCAGGCAATGGAAATTTCATCATCAGAAAGCGATAATGGTTTTAAGAGAAGAGTAACTAGTAAAATTGGAAGAAGTAGGCAAGTAAATAATAATAGTTTAGCAACGAATGATTTAGAGATAGATGCTAATTTCAAAAGTTTCGAAACGAAAAGAATAACATTAAAAGGATGGAATCCTAAAACACCATATTTAGAAAAGTTAAGAACTATAAATACTACAAAAGAAGCCTATAGTGAATACTTAAAACTTAGAAAAAAGTACGGAAGTTCGCCATCGTTTTATATTGATGTAGCTGATTTTTTTAAAAATAGAAAAGAACAAAAAATAGCGGTACAAATCCTAACTAATGTAGCTGAATTAGAAGTAGATAATTATGAACTATTAAAAGCATTAGCTTACAAATTTGAAGCTTACGAGTTATATGATTATGCAGTATTCATATATAAAGAGGTATTAAAATTAAGACCAGAAGATATTCAATCGTACAGAGATTTGGCATTGGTATACGAGCATGTAAATGAATATCAAAAATCAGTAGATTTATTGTATCAAATAGTAAATGGTGAATTATTGGTAAAAGATACGAATAGACGATTCTCTGGTTTAGAAGGAATAGCTTTAGTAGAATTAAATAGAATGGTTGAATTATATGGAAAAAAAATTCAAACCACACACTTTAACACCAAATATCTAAAAAAGCTAACTGCTGATATTCGAGTACTTATAGATTGGAATCACAATGATACTGATATTGATTTATGGGTAATCGATCCGAATGGAGAAAAATGTTATTACAGCCATAAAGAAACTAAAATAGGTGGGCTGATGTCTAAGGACATGACAAGAGGTTTTGGTCCAGAGCAATTCTTTTTAAAAAGAGCATTGAAGGGTAGTTACAGTGTAAAGGTAAAATATTATGGTAGCACACAACAAAAAATATCAGGGCCTACATTTTTAAAGATAACCACATTTAAAAATTATGGGAAGAAGAATGAACTAAAGTTTACAGAGCTAGTAAGACTAAAAAACGTGAGTGATATATTAGATTTAGGAAAGATAGAATTTTAAGTTTTCAATAACCAAACTTTTTTTTAATTATGTTAGATAAAAACCGCTATGAAAGCGGTTTTTGTAGTTATATAAAATTAAACTCACTCATTGCAAAGAAGTAATGCCTTTCATTAAAGGTCACTTCACTAATTGGTTCTTTTTTGAGACATATGATCTAAGTAAATTCAAGAGAAAATTAAAACTGAAAGTATGATAGGAAAGTTATTTTATGTAATGTTAGTATGTAGCATATTACCCTTACAAGCACAAAATAAAACGGTAACTGGAACAGTTTCTGATGAGAACGGTTATTTGCCAGGAGTAACTGTTACTGTAAAAAACACGAGCAGAGGAACTGAAACTGATTTTGATGGAAAATATTTTATTAAAGTAAGCAGAGAAGATATACTGGTATTTTCGTTTGTAGGAATGAAAAGGGTAGAAAAAAAAGTAGGTGAAAATTCTACAATTAATATTGTAATGGAAAGTGATAACTTATTAGAAGAAGTTGTAGTGAAAGCCTACGCAGCACCCTTAAAAAAAACATATACTACTGCTGCTATTTCTTTAGTAGCCAATGAAGAGTATGTAGCTCCGAACTATCATAAGGACTCGTATTCAATAATTAACGAGAATACTTTTAAAAGAACAAATAATCATCCATTATCTACATTTTCCATAGATGTTGATAAAGCATCATATAGTAATGTTAGAAGAATGATAAATAATGGAGAAGAGATACCAATAGATGCCGTTAAAATAGAGGAAATGATTAATTATTTTGATTATGGGTATCCGCAACCAAAAGGAAAGCATCCGTTTTCAATTCATTCAGAAGTTGCTCAAACACCATGGAATAAGGAAACTAAATTGGTAAAAATAGGATTACAAGGAAAGCAAATAGAACAAGATAATCTACCAGCTTCTAATCTTGTGTTTTTAATTGATGTTTCAGGATCTATGGATTCTAGTAATAAGCTTCCGTTATTAAAAAAGGCTTTTAAATTATTAGTGAATCAATTAAGAAAGCAAGATAGAGTGTCAATTGTAGTATATGCTGGCGCTGCAGGAGTAATATTAGAGCCAACTTCAGGAAGTAAAAAAGGAGCAATTATACAAGCACTAGAAAATTTACAAGCAGGAGGATCAACAGCTGGAGGTGAAGGTATTGAGTTAGCATATAAATTAGCAGAGAAGAATTTTAAGAAGAAAGGTAACAATAGAATAATACTAGCAACAGATGGAGATTTTAACGTAGGAAAAACATCTAACAACGCTATGCAAAAGCTTATAGAAGAGAAGAGAAAAACTGGAATTTTTCTTTCTGTTTTAGGTTTTGGTTACGGGAATTATCAAGATGATAAATTAGAAATTTTAGCAGATAAGGGAAATGGAAATCATGCATATATAGATACGATGCAAGAAGCTCAAAAAGTTTTTGGGAAAGAGTTTGGAGGCACATTATATATCATAGCTAAAGATGTAAAAATCCAAGTAGAATTTAATCCAAAAAAGGTAAAAGCTTATCGTTTAATCGGATATGAAAATAGAATGCTTAACGATGAAGATTTTGTAGATGATGCCAAAGATGCAGGAGAATTAGGAAGTGGTCATACGGTTACAGCATTATATGAAATTATTTTACAAGGAACAAAGAGTGCTTTTATTAAAGCACTTCCTAAATTAAAGTATACCAAATCAATTGAAAAGACATCATTTTCAGATGAATTATTAACCGTAAAATTTAGATACAAGAAGCCAAATAAACATAAAAGTATAGAATTTATAAAAACAGTTAAAGATAAATTATATAAGCCATCAAGTGATATGAGTTTTGCATCGGCTGTTGCTTTATTCGGAATGCACCTAAGAGGTTCTAAATTTAAGAATGGTAGTAAACTTGAAGATGTTATATTGTTAGCGAAAAAGGGAAAAGATAATGATAATGACGGGTATAGAAGAGAGTTTATAAGACTAGTTGAATCGTATACTAATTAAAAGTAAGGTTAACTTAAGAAAAAGATCAGTTTACTCATTGTTACTTTTAAGATTTAGTATTTCGTTCTACATTTACAATAAGCAAAAGTTGAAAATTTGTGGATGTTAATTAGTTTTTCTGATGTTGAAAAACATCGAATTGTTTAGGGATCATTTGTAAACTTTATAAGTTTTACAAATAAAAAACACCACTTTTGCGGTGTTTTTTATCTTAATATTCAAAAGTTCTTATACTTGTAACTTTACCGTTAGTAGAGTAAGTTAGTTTTGTAGGTAAATTAAACTCATTTTTTTCTACAGTAACTTCCTCATTAATTGAAGCTCTAATATGTTTCATAGAGCGGAAAGCTTGCTTTGCATAAGAAGTTCTGATATTATAAAACGGGTTTAATACATCCAAATATTTAAATTCAGTAATTGTTTCTATAGTATTACCGTTACGATCTCTAGTTTGTATCGATTTTATTAATCTATCTTGAGTATCATATTCATAATTATAAACTCTTTTATTTCTAGTGTTGTAAATACGACTTATAACCAACCCTTTTGTATTATATGTTAATGTATCGTCATAAATACTGTCATCTGAATTAGTTATTTTAATAGAAGAAATCATATCATTAGTATACATAAAGTCTCTTTTTACTGTATAAGATGTTAAATTAGGATCTACAGTAGTATATTCAAGTAATTCATAATCGTCTCTTCCATCTTTAAAAAAGATAGTTGTGGTATAAGTTCTATTAAAAATAGGACTTCTTAAATCTTTTACTTCGGCATCTATTTTTTCATTAATACCATCTTTGTTATAAAAATAAGAATATGTAAAGCTTCTCTCAAAGTTTCCATCAGTATCGAAATGCCTAGAAGTTAATTTAGTTACTTTAGGAAGCGTTATAGCATTATCTTTTATATTATTTTCTTCAGAAGAACAGGAAACGAACAATAAAATAGGTAAAAGGTAAATTAATTTTTTCATAGATTTTAGTTTAGTGTTATTGTATTTATAATTACTAACGAGTATCTATTCTATACATATAGATACTCGTTTTTATTCGTTAAATTTTGGATGTATATTACTACATCTCCATAGAATGATATACATTATTTACATCATCATCTTCCTCAAGTCGCTCTAAAAGTTTTTCAACATCAGCTTGTTGTTCTTCATTTAATTTAGTGGTTGTTGTTGGAATACGCTCAAATTCAGAAGAGATAATTTCAATATTATTTTCTTCCAAATATCCTTGAATTCCTCCAAATTGACCAAATGGTGCGTATAACATAACACTATTATCTTCTTCGTCAGTAAAAACCTCTTCAACTTCAAAATCAATCATTTCCATCTCAAACTCTTCTAAGTCCATCCCTAAAGATTCTTCTTTCACCTTAAAGTTTACAACATGATCAAACATGAATACAACTGAACCAGAAGTACCTAAATTACCATCACATTTATTGAAAGAAGCTCTAACGTTAGCAACAGTACGATTATTATTATTTGTAGCAGTTTCTACAACAATAGCAATACCATGAGGCGCATAACCT
Source organism: Tenacibaculum sp. (assembly GCA_020629275.1). Lineage (GTDB taxonomy): Bacteria > Bacteroidota > Bacteroidia > Flavobacteriales > Flavobacteriaceae > Polaribacter. The sequence continues at coordinate 26,808 of JAHDDQ010000036.1, forward strand.
TCAAAGAGTACTTCTTTATAGTTTGCAGTATCTTTATCACTAGCCTTTTTTATTGCACGTGCTACATTATCTTTAGGCATATTTGCTGCCTTAGCGTTTTGTATGATAACACGTAAGCGAGAATTTGTCTCTGGGTTTGGTCCACCTTCTTTTACGGCCATAACAATATCTTTACCTATACGAGTAAAGGTTTTTGCCATTGCAGACCAACGCTTCATTTTTCTTGCTTTTCTAAATTCGAATGCTCTTCCCATTTCTAAAAAATTTTAACGAGGAACAAATGTAAAAAAATCAGTTTAGTAAAAAAAAGAAACACCTTTCTATATGAGAAAGGCGTTTCTTTTTTTTACCATTAATTATCTTTTCTAATAATGAGCTATAAATCCTCGGGATCACAGTTAATTAAGAATTTATGAACTATTTCACTGTCTAGTTTCATAAAATCATTGTACAGTATTTCGGTTACTTGCTCTTTGGTTTTACTATTCTTAAATAAATCATATGCCTTACTAGGTGCGTCCTTGATAGGTTTTTTAACGAGATCTTTCGTTAACTCCAGTATTTTTGATTTAGAAAAATTTAAATCAAAAAAAGGTTTTACATTACCAACAACGCTAATTGCTATTAACAGCAAAACCAAAAATACAGAGATAAAGCTATAATTTTGCGCATTTCATGTTCATTTTAGTTGTTTTTCTTCCCACCCTTTTAAACATTAACAATATTTTTTGCGCATAGACGTTGAAAAAATGTACATTAGTTACGCATTGTTATGTTAATTAAATTGCTAAAAATTCCCCTAAATAATTAAAACATTGTAACACAAGCATTAACGCTTTTCTATCTAAGGGTTTACCCTTAGGTGTCTCAGGGTAAACCCTTAGATGAAATTCAGGGTGTTTGTAAAGAGTATTATTTTGTATAGATACAATAGTTGATATAATTTAGCAACTTATTAGAAATTAGCGATTTTAAGATTTCTGTATTTAGTAAATTTGAGATTTAATCTTAAATCTCAATATTATGAAATCAGTAAAAAAAATTATAATTGCTTCGTTTACAATAGTTTTATTAAGCTCTTGTACAGATTTAACTAATGAGGAATTAATTAATGATCAAATAGATAATGAAGTTAATGAACCACAAGACCAAAAGTTGGAGTATGTCGACCCAAAAAATGTCAAGCCACCTGTTAATGGGTAGTTTATTGGCTCTTTTTATAGCACTTTCTCCTATAATATTTTATTCATACAGGTTTGGGGTGTTTCCAGAAGGTAAAGTCTTGGAAACATCTCTTTTTACTCTTACAAGCCAATATTACGAAAATCTCAACACTTTCTTTTGGGTTCTTTTTGGAAAATTCGTTCCACTATATTTATTATGTATTTGGTTTTTCACTTGTAGATACTGGTGGTTTTGGTCTATTCTTATCCCAATAGGAATGTATTTTTTTCAGATCATTTCTCTTTTTAATGATGAGTTTAAACTTAAAGATGAGCCAATAGATTTAATATACATATTTCCTTACATGATATTAGTAGGTCTACTACTCTTATTTGTAAGAAATAAAATATTAAGTTTTCTAGAGCTTTTTAATCTTAAAGAGAGAATTGAAAACCAAATTAAAGATATAGAATCAGAATAGCCCCCGTTATTTTATGAAAATGTGCGATTGTAATAAATTAAAAGAGTTAGAGGTTCAATTAGAATGGCTTCAAGTTAACAAAGACTTTTTGACTAAAAGAGAAGTTGTGCAAAGATTGAAAAGCCTGAGAAAGTCTGTGTGCTTGGAAATTATTAGGTTAAATAACTCAAAATTAACATGCTGTAGAAAAAGAATAGAGTCTATGAACCTCTTACTTGGTTCTTTTTCTTTAAATTAATACCGCTTTCGGTCTCTTCAATTTCATAGTCAAGTTTTATCTTTAGACTTACTGCGCTCATAAAGAATTCTAACTTATTTAACCTTTCTTCTATACTTACCTTATCTAAATCATAAAGAGCAGCCTTAATAGTGCTTAAATCCTCTTTTTTGTCATAAATATAACTGAATATATCTATTAAATCTTCGTCTAAATTATCTAATGTAAAAGGTAACTTTTTCTGTATGTTTTGTTTATTACTTTGTTTGTTACCCTTTTTGTTACTCTTTGAAATGGTAACATTTTGTGTATTTTTCGATTTTATCAAATCGCCTTCACCACCTAAAAGAACTTCAGTGTTTAAAAAGTTGCATTTTGCAAACAATATTTCTGGATCATACATATTTCGATTTCTCCAAGTCGCAAGTCTACTTCTCTTTATACCCAGATAATTAGCAAATTCAGTATCCTTTTCGATACCTAGATAAGCTTTTATTTCGTCTAATATTATAGTCTTATTAATCAAAAACAACTGGGATTATATGTATAGTTTCAAACAAATATATTGCATTTTGCAACATAATACTTGCTTTTGTTGCAAAATGCAACTATATTTGCAAGGTATTTACCACGCAAATATACACAAAATGACAAGACTTAGTAAAAAGTTAAATGAAACAAAAATTACTCAAAAAGCAATTGCGATAGCATTGGATACTACAGAGAAATATGTGAATGATGTTCTGACTGGAAGAAGAAAGGGGCTATGGGGAAAAGGTTTACAAATTAAAGAGTATGTAAATAAACTTATTTCAGAGCAAAACGAAGTAAAAAGAAAGTTTCATTAAAACAGAAATTAAGTTAAATAGATGGAGTTACAAATAAAACATAACGATATTTTAGTAAAGAGAAACAATGGTGACAATGTTTTTTGGCTATCAGAACGTCTCATTATGTCTATTTGTGACGCCAGTAATGATTATTTAAGAAAAGTAAGGACTACATATAAAAAGACAGTTCAGTCCAAATATAAAAGTAACGATTTCCTTCCAGATACTGGAAAAAGTTGGCGTTTTGCCAAAACCAATTTAGGATTTTACTATTGTTTTAATAATATACCTGATCGAAGACCTACCTTCTATAAAAGTAAAATTGGTACTAAAAACTCTCTTTTAGAGTTAATAAAGGGTTTTAGAAACAATACAAAAACCAACATAAACAAT
>JAHDDQ010000037.1 GCA_020629275.1 Tenacibaculum sp.
ATGCCAATAAAGACGGTACAATTGTACAATCTGAAATTATAGAGGAAAGTCATTACTAACCATTTGGGCTGAAAATGAAAGGGTTTAATAATGTAATTGCTCCGCATGGAAATAGTACAGCTCAGAAATTTGGATATAATGGGATTGAGTTAGAAGAAAGCTTAGGGTTAAATCTTCATGAAATGGAGTTCAGGCAATATGATGCAGCTATTGGAAGATTTACAGGAATTGATCCTGTTACGCATTATGATTTTTCTCCTTACCAAGCTTTTGATAATAATCCTATCCTTTTGTCTGATCCAACAGGAGCAGATGCACGGTATTCAAATTATACAGATGTTAATGGGCGTAATAGATATAATGAATGGGGTGTTTATATTCCTGCTAGTGAAAGGAAGAATGTTAATAATCAAGATGGTACTTATGACCCTAGAGCTGCTGAAGATATAAAGCTTGTTTCTAAATTGTTTACTTATGGAGTTGATATATCTAATCTAACAGAATCTGATAAAGAAAAGTATTTTGAACAAGATAATTTAGTTACGATAGGAATTTTACTCCATGAATTTGCAACTGGAACAGGAAAAGAAACAAGAGAGTTTATTTATGGAAAACACCCTTTTGCAACTACATATTGTAGTGGGAGAATATTAGAAGAATTGTATGTTGAATCAATGACTGAGCTCCTAAATATAGGATATGATTTTAAAAATTTACCAGATACAAAAAAAGATATTGAAGTTACTCTTGAGTTTAGCCCCAAAAAAAGTCCAAAAACTTGGAGTGAATCATTAAGAAAACACTTTAATTCTAATTTATCTCAATTTTTTGTTGGCGGTTCGACTGCAAAAGTGTCAATTAAAAATCAAAATTTAATGATGCAAGTATATAATGAAACATCAAGAAGATCTTACTATCTACATCTTCCTTTTGTTAATAATTATAAAAGGAAAGCAGGGAGTAAGAATAAGCCTTTATCAACAATTAAGCAATATATAAACGCATCAATAAAATTAGAAAAACAATAAAAATGAGATTTTTTTTTATCGCACTATTATCATTAATTCTACAAAGTTGTTTAGATTTACGAAACTGCAATGCTAATAATGTAATTGGTAGATATTATTGTTACAACAATGATAAAGCAATTAATTGGATCGATATTAAGGGAAATGGTAAATTCGAACATTATTATTACGAAAAAGATAATATAAAACTTTCTAGTTTAGGAGTATGGAAGAGTAGTGAAAAAGACGATTGTATTATTAAATTAAATGATTGGAAGACTTTTAATACAAAAGGAAAAAATTACGATGAATATTATAATAAAAGTTTATGGATTAATCGTAATTATTTAGATATAGGACCGGATGGAGAATCATCTTATAGCTTTGTAAGGTCGGATGAATCATTTGATATAAATCCGATCACTAAGAAAAAGGCAATGTAGTAAACGAAGTCATATTAAAAAATATAATTAAAAATCAGTGGTTAGTAAAAATTCTAGCTACTGATTTTTCAAGTTCATTGAAATATTAAAATTTTGTTAGAGCCTTTAAAATCTAGGTTTCTTTTAGCGACGTGTATTAAATTAGCGCAAGATTTACAGGAATTGTCCAGTAACACATTTTAATCAATCTACTTATACTGCATTTGATAATAACCCTATTTATTGGGCTGACCCTTCTGTAGTAAACTCTGTTCAAGATTTAGTAGGTGAAATGAAGCCCAATATTAAATATACTAGTAATGGAGATAGTACTTTCATAGGAGGTAGTCATACAGTTGGTACTAAACTTGAACCTAGAGAAGGTGCTACTCGTCCAGAAATGCAAGATAGAAAAGGAGGTTTTAAAGCTATGGGAGGAAAAGAGTATTATCATTCAGGTGGCAGCGACTTTAATACTGGGTTTGCAAAAGCTGGATGGTATTCAGAAAGTGGATATTTCGATATTTTTAGAAAATTAATAAGGGATATAGGTCTTGGAAAAGGAAGTATAGAGTCTTTAAGTAACTATGATTTTACAGTAGAAATTTTAGAGTTTATGGAGGTTTGGGCTTATGAATCAATTGATTATTATAGTACCCATCATGATTCAATGACACTAGGGAATCTTAATACGGATGATTTTAATTCTCTATTTTTTATTGCTGCTGGCTTTTTAAAAGGGGTTGTAGTTAGTAATGCTATTCAACAAGGAGAAATGTATCAGCTAGAAATATGGTTTTTACTTTAGCCGAGAAAAAAGCTCTTAAGGCTGCTACTGGGTATAGTAGATCTAGAATAGTAAACGGAACAGCAATTATAGATAGATTTGGTTTTTATAATAAAGCGACACATAGTCAACTTAATTTAATAATGAATGCTTTTAAAAGTAATGGAGCTACATCTATTAGGACTTATACTAATTCAGCAAATAAGGTAATGAAAATTTTATTAGAAGGTAGAATAAAGTCAGGACGTAAACTTTTTGGACGACTTTCTGTTAAAAAAAGAATAGGTCCAGGCTATATATTAAGCGGTAAATTATAATTTTATGAAATTAAATGTATTAGAGGCTAAAGTAAAAAGAAATAATTTGGTGAAGTATGCTGGAAAGTTTTATGTAGACAAAACTTCTGAAATAGTAAAACAATTAAAAGCACAAGGAAAAAGCGCTTTATTAGGGATCCAAAATAAAAAAGGAATTTATACTATTATTGGAGAGAAATGTATATATTATTTGACTTCCTCAGGGAAAAATGGAGAGATATCACTTAAAGAATTTATTGAAGAATTACATGAAAATGGTTCTCGTATAGGGACGGGATATTTAAAATTCAAATTTTTATATAAGAACATTATTTTGAGTAATAAGGATAAGGTATGGTTACATAATTCTAATACTATGTTTTCTATTTGGAATACAATCATTTGGTTAGAACAACTTGATAATGGTAATGGTGTAGATTAGTCCCTAGCTGTTCCTGGTATTGCTACCGCTAGTTTTCAACTATTAGCGTTTAAGAGTAAGAAATACAAATATTAAAATAAATAAAACCACAACTTTCGTTGTGGTTTTTGGATAATGGGTCAAATTAGGTGTGCGGATATTGGCATAGGTGATTCAGTTATGAGTTATGATGAAACTAGCAGTAGTCTACTCGAAAGCGAGGTGTTAAATGTTATTAAAAATTTAATAAGTAGATATATAATATTACATTTAAAAAATGGAATTAATATCGAAGTTACTTACGGTCACTATATTTTAGTTAAAGGAGGTAAATACGTACAATAGCATGAAATTAAAGAAGGAGATTTTTTAATTAATAGTAAAGATAATTTAAAATATACTGAAATAGAGAAAGTTGAGTATGTTACTAAAAATATAGAAGTATTTAATCTAAATACTTCTAAAGGTAATTTTTTTAATTACAAAAACAGGTGTAATTGTTTTAGATCAGACTAAAGATCCAAATGCAGTAATTAAAGCCAAAAATTAAATTTATTATGTCATTAAAAGTATATATAAATAAATTAGGGAAATTTATAGACAAATTAATTTTACCAAGTATAGAAAGTCATCAAAAGAGATATAAAAAAAATAAGAGGAAAATCCAGAAGGATGTCATAAAACATATAACTTTTAAAGTTGAAGACTTAAAAAATATTATTTTAGATACAAATGAAGAAATTGATTTTGTTTCTATTTATTTTAGAGATTATGAAGATTTAATAAAAGACTTAAAAGAGAATAAACCAATTAAATCTTCATACAAAGAGGATGGGATAAAAAAAGATATTATGCTTACTCTATATAAAATAAGAGACTCAAAAGGTCAAATATGGATTTTAGTTGTAGATATGACAAATAGCCCTAATATTGGATTGAGAGATTACTGGTTAGTTCCTTAGATGGTAATGGGTCAAATTAGCTAGCCCCCGCTAGTCCTCGAATGTCAAAGTAACTGCTAGCGATCGACTCTGTCGAGTGACGGGTATAAATAAGCAGAAACATTTATTATATTTAGTCAAATAGGTTTGTTTTAGAAACTATAATAAGAAATCAGTAGTTAGATTAAGTTTTAGCTACTGATTTTTCAAGTTCCTATGGGAGTTGACTCACCTAATATTTATGTTAGCTTCGTTAAGAGGTATAGGAACGCTATGGCTACAAATCCGTTATTGACCGAATTAGGGATAACGGTTCCAAGATCTAATGCAGGTAATATAATTGGACGTTCTCCAGCTAATTGGGTTTGGCATCATGAAGTAACTCCGGGGGTCATGCAATTGGTTCCAAAATCATAACATCCAAATATTCCTGGTGGTATATTTTGGGAAACTATGCATCCGAATGGAAGAGGAGGCTACTCAATATGGGGAAATAATAATAAATAATTATGAATTTAATAGATTTAATACACTTGTTTAGAAGAGGGCAAGATTTTGAAGAATTTTGCCAACTAAAATCTTTAGATTTAACGACAGAAGTTGTAGAGATTTACATGGAAAAGCCTTTTCATATAGAGTCGCAAGTGTCTTTTTTTGAAATAGAAAAAACAGGAGGGCGAATAGAGTATACTTGTAATAATAAGAAATATTATAATTTATTTGATTTCTATTTTTTTACTGACTTTTTACAAGAATTTTCAGATGATAGTACTAACGAAGATATAGCTAAAAGGTTAATTGATTATGTTATAAATGACGCTTAAATTTCATCTAAAAAGTAACACTAATATAAAATCTAGTGTTACTTTTTTTATTATCCTAAATAAGAATTAGAGACTTTATTTTTTTGCTTTTTTTAAATCTTCTTTGTTCTCCCAGACATCAATTTTACTGTTTTTTTATAAAAATTTTCTATAAACAGTGTTGCAAAGTCTTCAGGTGATAACTTGATTTCTTTATTGTATGCTACTTCAGAATTTTTTAACCATAAATCTTTTATGGCGATTTCTATTGTATTAGACAGTTTTAAAACGTTTTTGACAGCTTGTTTCCACTCTTCTGTCTTCACTCCAAATATTTCCTTAAAAATCAATTTTCTTGATTATTTTTAATTCCTCTTCGGGGAGCTTTTTTATTGTATCCAAGATAAAGAAAATAAAAAATTTTTGCATTGGACTATTATTCAAATTCATTTTATTTAATATATTCTATTTCCTCATTTAATTAACAATAACGTTATGAAAAATATTCTTTTTAGCAGCATCTAAAAAATTAAGTCAAATCTAAACAAACATAAATAAGTCAAGTTTATTTAGTAGTACTTAGGATAAATACTATTATCAATAACTGAACACGAACTTTTTGAAATAAAATGGATAAAAACAAATTAATAAAAGAAAATTTAGAGTACCACATATATAATTCAAAAAGACTTTTTAAAGAACAATTTTCATTTCTAAATCTTCTTAAGAGAGAGTTAGACGAATTTAATACTACAAAATGCTTAACTAGTTCAAATGTTAATATAGATAAGTTTAAAGAGCGGAAAAAAAATGACTTAATAGAATTATTAGGTGATACTCATTTACATAGTCAAATGAATAACATTATCGATGAACTCGTAAACATTAGAGAGAAGTCATTTCAAGGATATACTGAATATCAGTTAATAAATAATTTATCTGAAACTTCATTGGATATGTCAAAAAAAGAAAGTGATTTTAAGCTAGACTTACTTTTTTTAGAACACGATTATGAATTCGATGCATGTTTTTGTGGGTATGAAGACTCTAATTATAATTTCAAATTGTTGTCAGGATATGAATATTTGAAATATGATTATAATAAAGAGCTATTTAACGGTAATGGTAGTTTTGATTACACTCCTTTCTTAAGGCCTATATTAAAATTTGAAGAGAACTTAGGAAAGGAAAAAGTAAATATGATTAATGAATCTTTAGGAAAGTTTTATTATCTGGATGAAATAAAAAAGTTCTTTTTACTAAACGGGTTTTTAGGAATCCATTTATGTTTGGATAACATAGGTAGTAAAATCAGGCAACTTGATATTCCCATGAATGATGAAGTTTTTATTTTTGGAAATGAACATGATTGTGAAGAGTTAAACATCTATGTATTGTAGACTATATATAATTTTGTGCTGATTTACTTTTTTTGTATTTTCAAAAATCCTCAGTTTTGCAGTCTATTTTATTAATTTACTGATCATTAAGTTTGTGTTTCATATAAATACGGTGTTTAAATTACTTCCTTTTGCGCTTTTATTGCTTATAAGCAAAAATGTATTACTTCTTACTCTAAACCCTTGCAGTTACAAGGACTTCATTATTCCATTATTATATTTTTGTGGCTAAACCCTAGAAGATATTTGCGTTTTTCTTGTGCATACACAATCTTACGTAAAATCATACTCTAAAGCTTTACAAAAAACTTAAAAGCACTGTTTTATAGTTTTTGTATTACTCAAAAATATCTTATACACGGCTTTAAGAATAAGACACAAAGAGGCTCGTCTGAAATACAGTTTGTGTGTATTGTAATATTAACTTATGAACAAACCTTTAAGGGTATTATATAATATTAGTATACCTCTTTAAATTGTGATAAAGTAATAATTTAAAACATTATAAATAAGTATTATTTTTATACTTATTTATGCTTTGTCTTATGGTCATAATCTTTCTTTATTAAGTATAGTTTAACTTAATCTATTACTTAACAAATAGAAAATCAGATGAAATAGCTCCTAGAAAAATTCTAAGTAGCCTTTGAGAGAAATACTCGAAGGCACATTCATTTTCTTTTTTAATTTACTGCGAGTTACTTTTACTGTATTGGGAGATACATTAAGAATATTAGCTGTTTCCTTCAAATTCATATTTAATCTAGTTAACAAACAATATCGTAATTCAGAAGGCGATAATTCTGGGTGCACATTTCTTAGTGATGTTGCAAATTCTGGAAATTTAGATTCTATACGATCTGTGATAGAATTAATTGCTGATAAAGAAGAGATAAGATTCTGTATTTCACTTTTAGCTTGACTAAAACTATTATTTTCTATATTGATAATCACATTCTTTAACTTATTTACTCTTTCAGTTATTGCTAAAGTCGTAGCGTCCAATTCATCTTCTCTAAGACTTAATTTTTTCTCTAGTTCTTTTCTCTCTTTTTCCTTTAAGATATATATAATCTTTTTCCCTTGGATATATTTATATGATATGAGAAGACAAATAGAGCTAAAGATTACAAGAAAAACTAATGATACAATTAAATTGTTTTTTCTTAAATTTAGCGACTTGATTAATTTGTTTTCTGTAAGTAATTGTTTATTCTTATATTCTTCGTTTAATAGCTCTAGCTGATTGTCGATTATATTTGCAAGCTCTTTACTTTTATCCTTTTGGACACTATCCAATCTACGTGTAAGAATATTGTAAAATGAAACCGCTTTTTCTAACTGCTCCTTTTTTGTATAAAGCTTTGCTAGTTCTTTATGAACAATAATCTTATCCTCATTGTTTTGTATTATAGATAATGATTTAAGTAAATTATATTCAGCTTTATTATATTTCTTCAAACCTGAGTAGGTTAAACCGAGATTAAGATAAATATAAGCATTAATATCAAAAACCTCACCCTTGTAATCAGCCATTATTTTTTTGGATAACAAAAAATACTTTAAACCTTTGTATAATTTTTTACTATCGAGGTATGCTGACCCAATATTAAGATATGCTCGTGCTTGCTCAAAAACACTTCCTCTCTGTTGAGCAAGCTTAAGACCTTTTGTGTAAAATAATATTGCATCGTCGAAATTATTTTCGAGAGCATAAGTTGAACCTATACAATTATAAGCATAAACTTTTTTTTCATTCGCATGTAAACTATTTAGATATGAAGACAGAACATCTCTTGCTTGTTTGTGTTTTTCTAACCCAATATAACTAAATGCTTTCAGTAATCTAATTTTATTTGTTAGTTGAAGGTTATTTTCGAGAAGACTTTTTTTAGATATTACCTTAAGATTTTTTAAGGCAAGACCATACAATCCCATTTCATTTAAAATAGCACATTTTAACAGAAAAAATTTTTCTACCTTTTTCTCTATAGAATACTTTAATGTTAGATGCTCAGTTATATTAATATAGTACATAGCACTATCTAATTTTGCTGTTCTCCTGTAAATTTCAGAAAGTTGATAACTAGTTTCTATTTGCATCTCAAAATTTTTAAGTGTTCTGTGTTTTTCAAATGAAGCTAATAATGTTTTCTTGATGAGGTTTTGACTAGACCTTATAGTGTCATGCTTTTCTTGACTGTTTTTATTCTGACATGGTTCTTTAATACTATTTATGTTTAAAGAAAAAGTGAATGTAAAAAGCAAAGAAACGGGGACTAGAGGGATCATAAATGTTGAAAATAAATTTTCGGGAAAATATGAAAACTTACATAAAAACAACGTTTTTTTAATTAATACTAACTTTTTACTAACTTTTTCATTAAACCAAGAAAAGGAACATTTTACACTTTTGCATGATCATTTAATAAAAACAAATATCAAGATGAAAAAATTTAAATTATTGAGTTTATTAACATTACTTCTAACAGTCTTTTTAATGACTTCATGTCAAGAAGATGAAACTTCTTTAATAGATAATGTTAATGTTGAAAATTCGTTAGACATTAAATCTAAAACAGATAATAAGAAAGTAACATTAATGTGGGATGGGAATCCAAAAAATTTGAAGAGTCAGTTAGTTAAGGCAATTAATGATGTCGGTGAAAACGGAACGATAATTTTACCTAATGGCTGGTATAAAACAGATAAGCCTATAATTTTACCTGAGGTTTCTGGAGTAACGATAAAAGGGTGGAATAGAAATAAAACAGTTATTGCGCCTAGTAAATTCTTCAAAGGATCAGGAATTATTATCTTAAGTGCACCAGACACTAAATTTGAAGGAATAACAGTTAATGGTCTTAACAAGAACAAAAGTCAGGGGGGAGTTTATAGTAATGGATTTCCTAATGCAGAAGCAAAAAATTGTACGTTTAAAAATTTAGCTTATGGCTTTGGAGGTGTTGATGATGGTATGGGTAAGCCAATTGACGGTATGAAAGTAGAGAATTGTGTGTTTGATAGCTGCAAACGAGGAGGAATAAACTTTGTTCGTTGGTTCCATAATAGCAAAGTTAGGTCTATTGATCGTGTTTTAATTAAAAATTGCTTATTTAAAGGTATAATGAATGTTGGTATAACGATTGATTGTGGCAATGATGGTACTGATGGTGTTGAGAGACCTGGTATGACAAAGGCAGTAACAGACATGGCTCAAAACACAGTTACAAATATGAACGGCATGCTTATAGAAGGGTGTACATTTGGAAAGGCAAAGCTTTATAACATTGCTTTAGCTAAAGTTAAAAATGTAGTTATAAAAGGAAAAAATATTTTAAAAGGAACTACTGGGGGAAGTTTCACAGAAAACATAAATATAGAGCACGAATCTTCAAATATCCAAGTGGTGGGCAACATACTTGAAAACAGAGGGCTAGAAAGTAACAATATCGCTATAGTTGGGTTTAATGATCATAAATTCCTGGATCCTACAATCGAACCATTACATGAGAATGGATGTAGAGATATACGTATTGAACAAAATGAATTTAGAGGTAATGTCCAATCTTGCATAGCAGGAGAAGAGGCTGTTGATATTTTTATTAATAGAAATAACTTTGATAAAGCATGGCCAGATAATAAATTATACATTAACTTTTGGAGAAACCCAAAAGGAAATTTGAACTTAAAACAATGGGAAAATAAGAAAAAAGGGAAATTGATACCTTTATCTAGCATAAAATTTCTAAACAAAATATAATAATTATACCATGTAGTAGTAGAATAACCATATGTGTTATTCTACTATTATAAAAAATATTTTTAGAATTTATATACTAAATTCAATACAATTAGACAACAATTTATAGTCACTTATTTGTATTGAAATAATTCTAAGTATTTTAAGTAAAAGAATTCTAATAAAACCGAGATAAGGTAAATTAGATTATAATTGTATTACCTCATGACATTATAATTCAAAATTTTTATTTAAATGAAAAAAGTAATGACAATTCTTAAATTTTAGTAGTACTATTATTCTTATCTTCATGTACAGAGGTTAACAAAATTATATAATAGAATCATAAAGCCCTACTAATCCTCGAATGTTAAAGTAACGGCTAGCGATCGACTCCGTCTAGTGACGGGTACAAATAAGCAGAAACATTTATTATATTTAGTCAAATATGTTTGTTTTAGAAACTATAATAAGAAATCAGTAGTTAGATTAAGTTTTAGCTACTGATTTTTAAGTTTATTAAAAAAAGATTTTAAAGTTTTAATATAGACTGATAAAAATTGTAAAGGCGTTAAAATTTTGTGCGTAGTTGTTTTCGAAACAGTACTACACAAAAGTTCGGGTGTAACGGTTTTGGATTATAAGAATCACTGATCTTCTATATTACTAGGAGATATTTTATGCAAAAAATACAAGATGATCCAGATGAACACGGAATTAGAATTTTTTATTGGAGGTAAACGAAAAATTTTGACACACAAACAGATGTTCAATCGTTGCTCGTAGGCTATTTAGCGAACCCAATGTTAAAAGCTTTGAATCAAAACCCTAATATAATTCACTTAATGATTTAATCAAAGGAGCCCAAGTATTTGATGATATCGATGTAGGAACAGCTGTTTAATCATCTATAACTCATAAAATTTACTTTTGATATGACATAATATGAAATGAAAAAGCGTATCAAAATTAATTGATACGCTTTTTTATTTTTATAAAATAGAAAAGTATTTATACAACACCTTGATCCATCATTGCATCTGCTACTTTAACAAAACCAGCAATATTTGCACCTTTCACATAATCCACATAGTCACCATCAGTACCATATTCAACACATGCGTCATGGATACTGTTCATAATTCCTTGTAACTTATTGTCAACTTCTTCACGACTCCAGCTTAAACGTAATGAGTTTTGACTCATCTCTAAACCAGAAGTAGCCACACCACCAGCATTGGAAGCTTTACCTGGAGCAAATAAGATTTTAGCATTATGAAATACTTCTATAGCTTCAGGAGTAGAAGGCATATTAGCACCTTCACTAACACATATACATCCGTTATCAACTAAAGTTTTGGCTTCATCACCGTTCAATTCATTTTGGGTAGCACATGGCAATGCAACGTCACAGGTAACGCTCCAAGGGCGCTCACCTTCAACAAATTTAGCAGACGAATACTTATCTGCATATTCATGAATACGACCTCTCTTTACATTCTTAAGCTCCATAACAAAAGCAAGTTTCTCAGCATCAATACCATCGGCATCATAAATGTAACCTGAAGAGTCCGAAAGCGTAACCACTTTAGCACCTAATTCTGTAGCTTTTTCACATGCATATTGAGCTACGTTACCTGAACCAGAAATAGCAACGACTTTGTCTGAAAAGCTATCCCCTTTCTCTTTTAACATATTTGCAGCAAAATATACATTACCATAACCAGTAGCTTCAGGACGAATTAAAGAACCACCCCAGCTAATTGCTTTACCAGTTAAAACACCAGTAAATTCATTGCGTAAACGTTTGTATTGACCAAACATATATCCAATTTCACGTCCGCCAACACCAATATCTCCAGCAGGAACATCAGTATTTGGACCAATATGACGAGATAATTCAGTCATAAAAGACTGGCAGAAAGCCATTACTTCTCTGTCTGATTTTCCTTTAGGATTAAAGTCAGATCCACCTTTACCACCACCCATAGGTAATGTAGTTAATGAGTTTTTAAACACCTGTTCAAAACCTAAAAATTTTAAGATAGAAAGGTTTACAGAAGGATGAAAACGTAATCCTCCTTTATAAGGTCCGATAGCAGAGTTAAATTCAACTCTGTAACCACGATTAACTTGTGTTTCACCACTATCGTCTACCCAAGGTACTCTGAACATTAAGGTACGTTCTGGTTCTACCATACGTTCCAATAATTTTTTTCCTTGGTATTTCTTGTTATCTTCTATAAACGGAATGATTGCTTCAGCTACCTCATGTACAGCTTGTAAAAATTCTGTTTCGTTAGGATTACGTTCTTTAACGTATTCCATGAAAGCATTTATTTTAGATTCCATAATTTAGTTGTTCTAAAAATGTTTTTTTAATAAAATCAATATGCAAATATAAATAATTTACTATTTGAGTACTTTAAAAATGACTTTTTTTATGTAGTTCGAAAACGTTTTAGTAAACAATGGACATAAACCCCATTTTTAAGTAAAAAAATGTAAATTTGCGATCTAATTTTTTGATGGATTATGCTAGATAAGATAAAAGAATTGATTGGCGAAGTACAAGCCTTCACTACAACGTCTAAAGATGAGATTGAAACTTTTAGAATCAAGTACTTAGGAAGTAAAGGTGTTTTAAGAGATTTATTTGCTGAATTTAAGAATGTTCCTAATGAACAAAAGAAAGAATTTGGGCAAACCATCAATTTGTTAAAATCTTCTGCTGAAGAGAAGGTAACAAGCTTAAAAGAAGCATTAGAAAATGTTACAGAAGAAAATGGAGTTTATGGCGATTTAACAAGGCCTTCTGAGCCAATGGAGCTTGGTGCACGTCATCCGATTTCTATAGTGAAAAATAAAATTGTTGAAGTATTTAGTAGAATTGGTTTTACTGTTTCTGAGGGGCCAGAAATTGAAGACGATTGGCATAATTTTACAGCATTAAATTTACCTGAATATCACCCAGCACGTGATATGCAGGATACCTTCTTCATAGAAAAGAACCCTGACACATTATTAAGAACTCATACATCATCGGTGCAAGTCCGTTATATGGAAAAAAACGAACCACCTATTCGTACTATTTCTCCAGGAAGAGTATTTCGTAATGAAGATATTTCAGCAAGAGCACATTGTATTTTTCATCAAATAGAAGGATTATATATAGATACTGATGTTTCTTTCGCAGATTTAAAACAAACATTACTATATTTCACTAAGGAAATGTTTGGTAAATCTAAAATCAGATTACGTCCATCTTATTTCCCTTTTACTGAACCAAGCGCAGAAGTTGATATCTATTGGGGATTAGAAACAGAAACAGATTATAGAATCACTAAAGGAACAGGTTGGTTAGAGATTATGGGATGTGGTATGGTAGATCCTAACGTGTTAAAAAACTGTAATATTGATCCGACTAAATATAGCGGTTATGCATTTGGTATGGGAATAGAACGTATTGCAATGTTATTGTATCAAATCCCAGATATTAGAATGTTTTATGAGAACGATATTCGTTTTTTAAATCAATTTAAATCGGTTTTATAAAATTACATAAGTTGTAAAAATTCAATTGAAGTTTTGCAACTTTTTTAGTTAAATAACAAAGGATAGCGATAAATGAAAAAAGATATTAGTATACCTGAAGTGGATGGGATAACAATAGCAGCTCTACAAGAATATAATGATACTGATAAAACTAACGATTGGTATGTATATCTCATCAACGAAAAAGACAATGATTTAGAAATGTTAGTTGTAGTATCTCAAGGATTTTCAGACACTAAAACGACTTCTGTTTTTAGAAAAAAAATTGAAAAACTCCCTGCAAATTCATTTGCAAAGATTGAATTGATACATCCTGATGTATTTGCAATACAAAATCGTTTTCAAGTTACGTTTTTTGAAGAAAATCAGCTTTTCGAAAAAACATTTTTCTTTGAAGCAAATACGATAAAAGAAGGAGCTTTGCGAATGCTTAAGCAAATTGATAAGAGAGGTATTTTAGCATCTTCATAAATATTCCACAATAATTCGATTTTTTTACAGATTTCATATGGAAATTGAAGGAATTCATAACTACTGAAAAATAAACGATTTTTCCTTTTTAAAAAGTTATAAGTTAACCATGTAGGTGTTAAGTTTCCTAAAAAAAACTATTTATAATGCATCTGATTTAGCTTTTTCAAGCATTTTTTTCAATCAAAAAATTGTTTTGTAGTGATTAATTGATGATTTTTGAATTAGAATTAATTCAAATAAACAAATAATGAAAAAAAAGCTTAAAGGAATCTTAACGCTATTTTTAGCGTTCATTGTGCACGTTACTCTAGCTCAAGAAAGTAGAGTTACAGGTACGGTTTCGGATGCAAACGGACCCTTACCAGGTGTTAATGTTATTATTAAAGGAACATTAAAAGGTACTGAAACTGATTTTGACGGAAACTATACAGTAGAAGCGAAAACAGGAGACACATTAGTATTCAGTTTTGTTGGGTATACTACTGTAGAGAGAAAAATTACATCTAACAAGATTGATGTTGTTTTAGTCGAAGACGAAAATTTATTACAAGAAGTTGTAGTAACTGCAATCGGTATTAAACGTAAACCAGACGAAATTACAACTGCAAATCAAGTTGTAAAGGCAGATGAACTTAATCAAGCCAGTAATCCAGATGCTGTACAAGCATTATCAGGTAAAGTATCAGGGCTACAAATTAATACTACATCAGCTGGTTTAACACCGAATAATCAAATTACTTTACGTGGTAACAGATCTATTTCTGGTAATAATTCAGCTTTAATAGTAATAGATAACATTGTTTCTTCTGCTGAAGTACTTTCTACATTAGATCCGAATACAATCGAGTCTATGAATGTAATTAAAGGTGCAAATGGTGCAGCACTTTATGGAGAACTTGGTTCTGCCGGTGTAATCATTGTTACAACTAAAAAAGGAATTAAAGGTGAAGATAGATTTTCTATAAACTTAAAATCATCTGTAACTGTAGAAGAAATTGCTTTCTTACCAGAAACACAAGATCGTTTCGGACAAGGTTGGGGAGGTAATATCGAAACTGCAGATCAGGGATCTTGGGGGGTTCCTTACAATGGAGCAACTATTTCTGTTGGAACACCAGATGCTGACGGTAATTTTAGAAATTTTCCATACAGACACATTGAAGACAATATATTACCATTTTTTGATACAGGTTTTAACCTTCAGAATTCAATTTCTATCGCTGGAGGAAACATCAACTCAGGGTTTGTAAACTTTGGTTACTTAAGACAAGATTTAGATGGAGTAATCCCAAGTAGTAGGTTAACTAAAAATAACTTTTCATTAACTTCTGGAAAGAAAATCGGAAAGTTAACGATTCAAGGTATCGCTAGATATACAGAGGAGAAAACTAATGATGTTAATAACAGAGATGTAGATAATAAGAGAGCTAACAATACATATCCAGGTATTAGTATGTATCAAAGGTTAGCAAATACACCAGGTAACGTTCCTGTTGATGCTTTTAGTAGTGGTAGTAATAATGATCACTGGACAATTTATGATACAAGTCCATATTGGACACTTCAAAACGATAGAAGATTAGGTAGAAGAAGAATAGTAGACTTATCAGGAGAATTAACATACCAATTTAACGATAACATAAGTGCTATTTTACGTTCTTCGGTTAGAAACATTCAAGATGATGATCAAATTAAAAGAAGTTCATTTGTTGATGTAAGAAAATTTCTAAACAGAGATCGATTAATCCGTTCTTTTTATCAAGTAGATAATGATAACGATAGATTTACCTATTCGGATTTATTAGTTAATTTCGATTACCAACTTACAGAAGACATCACTTTTAAATCGAATTTAGGTTTAAACTTAACTGATAGAAGATATTCTCGTCAGGTAAATGGTGGTTTTGATTTAGCTATTCCAGGTTTTTTCAACTTATCTAACATTACATCTTTACCAGATTACTGGGAACAGAACAGAAGAAGAAGAACAATGGGAGCATTTGGTCAGATTGATTTAGGGTATAAAGATTATTTATTCTTAAACATGACAGGAAGAAACGATTGGAATTCGGTATTACCTGTACAAAATAGAAGTTTCTTCTATCCATCTGTTGGGGTTTCGTTCATTCCTACGAAAGCTATTGAAGGTTTAAAAAGTAAATTCTTCCATAAAGCAAAAATATCTGCGAGTTACGTAAAAACAGGTAATGCTACTGCTTTAGATTCTCAGCAAGTTCCAACTGTAGCTATCAACGATACTTTTTACCCAGGTACAGGATTAGTATCTTTAGTAGGTCAAAATTCAATTGTAGATCAAAATATCAGAAATGAGTTTATCAATTCATTTGAAGGAAATTTAAATTTAGAATTTTTAAATGTTAGAGGACCAAGAATTACATTAGATGCTTCAGCTTCTTTTGGTAAAAACACAAATCAGATTTTAGATATTTCTAGTTCTTCAACAACTGGATTTGGAAATGCTTTAATTAATGTAGGAGAAACAAGTTCAACTTCTTTAGAAGTAGATTTAGGTTTCACACCATTCAAGACTGAAGATTTTGAGTTAAGTGGTAGAGTTGGTTTTAGTACTTTTAGAACTAAGGTTGACAAAGTAACAGATCAGTCTGATAGAGTAGAAGTTTTTAATGGTCCAGGAACTATAGGTGCTTATGCAGTTGAAGGAGAAGAATTTCCTTTATTACAAGGTACAGCTTATGAAAGAGACGATGAAGGAAGAGTTGTCGTAGATGGAAACGGAACGCCACAAATCGCTGCTGGATTAAAAACATTAGGGAACGCAACGCCAGATTATATTTTAAATTTTGCATTAAATGCGAAATATAAAGGATTCCGTTTTGCAGCTGTTGCTGATTATAGAACAGGACATGTTTTTTATTCAGGAATCAAAAACCAATTGTCTTCTCAAGGTAGAACTATCGAAACAACATATAACGACAGATTACCTTTTGTATTCCCAAATTCTACAGTACAAGGAAGCGGAGTTGCTAACACTACTGTTTTATCTGCAAATGCAAATCCAGGAAATCATCCATATAACAATGCATACGATTACTACACAGGAGATCACAACAACATAGATGAAAACTTTATAACTGATGCAACTGCATTCAAGTTAAGAGAAGTTTCAATAAGTTATGATATCCCTGCTAAATTTCTAGAAAAATTAAGCTTAACAAGATTAAACATTGGTCTAAGTGGAAGAAATTTATGGACTAGTTTACCTTCTGAGAATTTAGATTTTAATGACCCTGAATTCGCAGGTAGATTCGGAATTGCTGGTTACGGTATTACTCCACCTACAAGATTCTACACACTTGCTGTTAATGTTGCATTTTAAAAAATGAAAAGAATGAAAAATATAATTAAAATAACTTCAGTATTAATGCTAATGTTTAGCATTGTATCTTGTAGTGATTATCTAGATGTAAATGATAGTATAGATAATCAAAATTTAGACCGATTAAATCCAAATGAATTAATCGTAGGAGCTCAAGCATTAAGTGCTGAAACGTATACGAATCGTTTGAATAGAGTAGGAAACTGGATGGGCGTTGCTTGGTCTGGGAACTATTTAGCATTTAATGATGCTTATGGATTAGAAAGTAGATATCAATTTTCGAATACATTTTATGATGATGTATGGGATAATATGTATCGTTACGTTTCTAATTTTGCTACTATTGAAAAATATAATGGAGATGATAAAAACTGGAATAATCAAAAGGCAGCTGCTAAAATATTAAAAGCATTTTACTTTCAATATATTGTAGATTTATATGGTGATGCACCATATACAGAGGCTTTTGATGGTACAAATAATTTATTCCCAGCTTACGATGACTCTAAAGATATCTACATGGATCTTGTAGCTTCAATAGATGAAGCTATTAATATGATGGATACTACTTCTGAAGATTTTGGAGCAAATGATATCACTTTTAATGGTGATATGAGCAAATGGAGAGCTTTTGGTAATACTGTTAAATTAAGATTATTAGTGCGTTTAACACTAAAAGCAGCATCAGATGCTGAAATATCAACGTTTGTAACTACTGAGTTTGCTAAGTTAAGTGGAGCACAGTTTATTACAGAAGATGTAACGATCAATCCAGGTTATGCAAATACGGATAACAGACAAAATCCTTTTTGGGAAGTTTATGGATTTACTCCTGCAAATATTCCAACTGGACAAGGAGGACAAACTGGACCATCTGAATTTGCATTTAATTTGTTAGATAATTCAAATGATCCAAGATTGAGCCGCTTATGGAAACCGAATACTGTTAATAGCAATACTTTTGCTGGAACTCCACAAAACGGAACAGGTAATGCTGCTTCTATTGGAGATGGTATTTTAAAAGGAGCTGATGCAGATTTACCAATTATGTTGGCAGCTGAGAGCTATTTTTTACAGGCAGAAGCTGTACAAAACGGATTCTTAACAGGTAATGCTAAAATGTTATTTGATCAAGGAGTAAGGACTTCTTTTAATACTTTAGGTATTTTTGATAGTGATGATGTAAATATGGATAACATCCCTGACAATTGGGTAACAAACTATATAACAGCGATTGATGCAGATGCTACTTTAGGTTTCAACGGAGGAGATGCTTTAGGAGCTATACTTACTCAAAAATGGATTGCTTTAACAAGTGTTTCAGGAGCGGAATTATGGATAGAGTATAATAGAACTGGCTATCCAACTAATTTACCGTTACCATTAATGATAACAGATCCTAACATACCTGTACGATTATTATATCCTGCTTCAGAGTATTCTGGTAACTCTAGTAATGTTAGATCTCAAACAAGAGGTGATGCATTTACTTCTAAGATTTTTTGGGATGTTAATTAATAAAAAATAACAAATAGAAAAATGAAAAAACTAACATATATAAAAGCATTAAGCGCACTATTTTTAGGACTTACATTAGCGTCATGTGATCAAGATGTAAGCGTGCCTGATATTCCTAGAGATAATTCTACTCTAGCAGTAATTAGTGAAGACGGTATAAATGTAAGAGAAGGTCAAAATACTTCTTTCACTATAGTTCAAGAGAACTTAATAGATGTAAAGTTTGACGGTAAGGAGTTTTTCGATAACGTTTCTGGTCAAATAGGAATTCGTGTTATTGGAGGTACTGCTGTAGAAGGAGAAGATTTTAGGTTTAATATTCCTACGATACAGCAAGTAAGTCCGTTTTTATTACAAGACGGTTACTACTTAGGTTACGATGCTAGTGTAAATCTAGTAAATGTCGCTAATAATGTAATTACAGCTATAGCCGATGGTGAGACTGAAGGTTCAGAAACTATTATATTACAATTCTTCCCTGCTGGTATTGGCGGAGTAGTTATTGATGATACTTTAACGGTTAGAATTACTGATTAATTAGTAAAAGTATTCTTAGATATTTTAAGCACCAAAGATTCTTTCTTTGGTGCTTTTATTTTTTAATAAGCATTACTTTTTAAGGTAACAAAACAGAGACTTATGTTACATTGTGGTAAAGTATGTTAACTTTACCAACAAAAAGCATTTGACATATATATATATCATATTATTACTGTGTATCTTTTTTCAAGATTTAAAGGAAAGAAAAGTATACCAAATAGTTCTCCTTCTTACTATAGTAATAGGAGGACTACTTCATTATAAAAACACTTTTTTCGAATTATTTTTAAATAGTATAATGATCAATAGTATTTTACTTACATTACTATTATTCGTATTATATCTTTACAGCAGGTTCAAAATGCACAAGAAATTTGAAGACACACTTGGCTTAGGAGATGTTTTGTTTTTTATTGCATTAGGAATCGGGTTTCCCACGTTAACATTTTTAGTGCTATTAGCTACTTCATTAATTTTTTCATTGCTAATATACCTAATTATAAAGTCAAATTTAAAATCTAAAAAAGTTCCATTGGCAGGTTTTCAAGCGTTATTCATATTCATTATTTTATTTATAAATTTGATGTTTAATATTGTAAATATATATACAGTATAATGGAAAAGAAAAATTTTGATATACCAACAGAAATTGCACAATTAATATCTTCTGAGTTAGCTTACCAATACCGAGTTATTCCAATAAAAAAAGAGGCAAATACAACTTGTTTTTTTTCTGATACTAATGAACCTTTAGAATTAAAGAATGAGTTGGAAATCGTGTTAGGTACTTTGGTAGTTTTAGAGAAAGAAACAACAGAAACAATAGATAAATATCTTCAGAAGAATTACAGAAAGCGAACAAAACAACAACGTTCAACATTAACCTATTCAGATGATTTTTTATTGAATATTATTCATGAAGCTAAAGAAATAGGAAGTAGTGATATTCATTTTGAAGCATTTGAACATCAAAAGCGAGTGCGTTTTAGAATTGATGGTAAATTGATTGAGCAATATGTAGTTGCAGGAGATGAATATCCTAAAATAGTTAACAGGCTGAAGATTATGGCTGGGATGGATATTTCTGAAAAAAGATTACCACAAGACGGTCGTATTAATTTAGTAAACCAGCAAGAAGATTTCGATATAAGAGTTTCTTCATTACCAACATTACACGGAGAAAAGCTAGTATTACGTATTTTATCTAAAAATACTTTAGGAATACAATTAGATAGTCTAGGTTTTAGCGAAACAGAATTATACACCTACAAGGAAGCTATAAAAAGACCTAATGGAATTATTTTAATATCTGGTCCAACAGGTTCTGGTAAAACAACAACACTATACGCTACATTAAAACTGTTAAATAAAGAAGAAACCAATATATTAACTATAGAAGACCCTATTGAATATACACTCGAAGGAGTAAATCAAGTTCAATTGAAGGAAAATATAGGGTTGGATTTTGCAAGTACTTTACGTACATTTCTACGACAAGATCCAGATGTAATTATGGTAGGAGAAATACGAGATGTTGCGACTGCTAATATGGCCATTAGAGCTGCGCTAACAGGACACTTAGTTTTATCTACTATTCATACCAATTCTGCTTGGGGAACAATTTCTAGACTTATCGATATGGGAGTTCCACCATTTTTAATAGCTAGTACCTTAAATGTTAGTGTAGCGCAACGATTAGTTAGAAAACTTTGCAATAATTGCAAGAAAGAAGAAGTGCTGCAAGAAGGAGTCTTACCAAAAGGTATCGAGAAAACTATTGAAATAAATAAACATTATACAGCGCAAGGTTGTGAAATGTGTTATCAGACGGGGTACAAAGGTAGAAAAGCGATTTATGAAATTATACCAGTACAGAAAGATATTGAAGAAGCAATTAAAAATGAAGCTTCAGAGATAGAAGAATATTTACGAGAAAATAAGATTGAAACATTAAAAGATAATGCACTAGCATTGGTGAGAGAAGGCATAACTTCCATAGATGAGGTATACTCGCTATTAATATCGTAAAACATGAAGAAAGAACAAAAAACATACCTTCTCATAGGAATTGTAATTATTGTTTGGGGATTCGTTGGGTTTCAAATATTCAATTATGTAAATCCAAAAGAAGAAGTTGAAGAAGAAGTTGCATTTCAAAAGTTCGTGCCTCAAAAGCAAAAAAAAATGGAATCTTATGAAGTCCACACTTACAAAAGAGATCCTTTTTTAGGAAAGATAATAAACCAAAATCAACCTAAAAAACGAACGGGAAAACGAATCATAAAACAAGAGATTATGTTCCCCAATTTAGTATATAATGGAATTGTTACTAACGGTAATAAAAACGCTTTTATAATTACGATAAATGGAGCTCAAAGAGCGATCCGTATAGGAGAAATTTTTAAAGAAGTGAAATTAATACGCGGTAATGAAACACAAATCACAGTATCTTATAAAGGGAAAAGAAAAGACTATAAAAGGTGATTAAAAATTACGTATCCAAAAAAACAAATGCAGGAGCTTTACAATACGTACTAGTTATCGCTATTATTATAGCAATAGTATTATTAACTTTTATAACACTAGTTAATATACAACAACGACTTAATCTTAAACACGATGCATACAAACAAACGATAACGAACGTTAATTATGGTTTCGGTTTTTTATTAAAGTCTACATCAAAAGAGGATAATACAAATACCCAATTTTCAGAAAATAGTAACGAGATCTATACAATGCAACAGAAAAAATGGGGCATTTTTTCATTAGGAATCATTGAATCAAAAATACGGAATGAATTCTTTAAAAAAGTAGGATTATTAGGAAGTAGTGAAAAAGTAAGAGACAGAAAAGCACTGTACTTAAGAGATAACAATACGTCCTTAATTTTAGTAGGAAATAGCAAAATAGTTGGGAATGTATTATTACCAAAACAAGGAGTAAAAACAGGAAATATCGCAGGAACATCATATTATGGTGGAAATAGATTAATTTATGGAAGTAGCGGTACAAGTACATCGGTTATTCCAAGCGTTTCTAACATCAATGATATTAAAGCGCTCTATAATACATTTAGCAATGAAAATAGTGAGGGTTTTGAATTAGTTGAAGGGAAAATAATTGTTCGCTCATTCTCTGAGTCCACATATATATACGAAGCTTCTCAATTAGATTTAAATAATATTACTTTAAAAGGTAATATTATTATACGCTGTAGTAAGAAAATTAGAGTAAAGCAATCGGCAATATTAGAAGATGTTATTTTAATAGCGCCAGACATTGAAGTCGACCCTAGTGTTAATGGTAACTTTCAGGCTTTTGCTTCAAAATCTATTCTAGTCAGTAAAGACTGTAAGTTAAATTATCCAACCGCTTTGGTGTTATTAAACGTAAAGGAAGAAAGTGAAGATGTAGCTATAGAAATCGATGAAAATACATTAATTAAAGGAACTGTTTTGTATTACAAGGAACAAGAAAAGAAAATAAGCTACTTACCTCAAATTAAAATGAATTCTAATTCAAAGGTAGTAGGAGAGGTGTATTGTAAAGGTAATTTTGAATTATTAGGAACAGTTTACGGTTCAGTATATTGTAATAATTTTATAACGAATCAATTTGGTAGCAAATATTTAAATCATATTTATAATGGGGTAATTAATGTAAAACAATTACCCAAAGAATATGTAGGATTACCAATACGTTCAACACATAAAAAGGTGGTAAAATGGCTGTATTAAAAAAGCTAAAAGCATCATCATTAAACGAAGTTATTGTAGCAACAATAATTATAGTACTCATATTCAGTATTGGAATTGCGATACTAAATAATATTACAGGAAATATAATAACAAGTAATACCACAGCGATATCGTCTGAGTTAAACGAACTAGTTTATAAGTATAAAAATAAGCGAATTTCAGTACCAAACACTTACACGTTTAATAATTGGGAAATTACAGCAAGTTTAGTAAATGAGAATAAGGTTCAAGTGATTGTTTTTGAGGCTATTGAAAATGATAGAAATAAAATTGTAACACGAAAAACGATTGCTCATGAAGAAGAATAACGCTTTTACATTAACTGAAATTCTTGTAGTAATGGTTATTTCAAGTATTGTAGTTTCATTAGCATTTGTAATACTTACCATGGTTCAAAAACAAGTAATATTAATTCAAGGCAATATTACAGACAAAGAACAGATGAAACAGTTAGAGAAAGTATTATGGAAAGATTTGAATGAGGCAAATATAGGTGTTTTAGCGTCAGATAACATGTTATATTTCCCTAAACAAAATGATACGGTAAGATATATTTTTTCTGAAAATTTTGTAGTAAGAACCAATGATAGTTTTTTTATTCCAATAGTAGAAAAAGTGTTTTTTTTAGACGGACAACAAACGAATAAAGGTTTTATTGATGGAATTAAGCTAACTACAAACAAAACATATAACAGTAAAATAGTATTTGTTTACGGAGCAAAAGATGCTACTTTTTACATGAATAATTAAGATATGGGATTTCAATTAAATACGGTAGAACCAGAAAAAAATAAGAGCGAGAAGTTTGATATCGACTCACTTTTAAAGAAAGAAATCTCATTATTTGGAACATCATTTTCCAATAAAAAGAAAGAAGCTTTCTATACAGAGCTATCTGTTTTGTTGCAAGCAGGTTTAGAATTAAAAGATGCTTTGGAACTTATCGAAAAGCAACAAAAGAAGGAAGTAGATAAAAAGATTATAAAAACGTTAGTAGAAGAGTTAATCAAAGGTAAAAATTTTTCCAGAGCATTGGAATTACAAAAACACTTTTCGAAATACGAATATTTTTCAATTCAAATAGGTGAGAAAACAGGAACACTAACTAAAGTAATTCAAGAGCTAGGCGATTTTTTTAAAAAGAAAAATGACCAACAAAGAATGGTAATGAACGCATTATCATATCCGATTATAATTCTAAGCACCGCCTTTCTAGCAGTATTATTTATGTTGCAGTTTGTAGTGCCTATGTTTGCAGATATTTTCAAGCAAAATAATGTAGAATTACCTTGGATAACAAAGCAGATAATTAGTGTGTCTAATTTTTTTCAGGCTTATTATTGGGTATTAATTATATTGTTTTTGAGTGTGTTTGTTTTTTTGAAAATTTCAAGAGACAAACTATGGTATCAAAAGTTAACCACTCGAATAACACTTAAAATACCATTTGTTGGTGAGTTTATTCGAAAAATAAAGATGGCGCAGTTTACACAAGCTATTACATTACTTGTTAGTGCAAAAGTTCCTTTACTTAACGGTATTCAATTAACTCAAAAAATGATTAGTTTTTATCCGTTACAAGTAGCATTAAAAAAAGTAGAAGAAACCATTTTAGTTGGTAAAAGTCTTTCTGAAAGTTTAAATGAGCATACTATTTTCGATGCCAAAATGGTATCATTAATTAAAGTTGCTGAAGAAACGAATCAGAATGAAGTCATTTTCGAACGATTAACAGAACAATATAATAAAGATATTGAATATAAATCTAAAATGCTAAGTTCTACCTTAGAGCCTTTAATTATATTAATTTTAGGGAGTGTGGTTGCTGTAATTCTAATCGCCATGTACATACCAATGTTTAAATTGAGTACCGTTATAGGTTAACGTTATCAAGTTAATGTAGATTTAAAAAAAAGAAGATGTGTAATTTTAATGAGGGATTTATTCTATGTAAATGCAATGATGCAAAAGCAATTATACATAATAAAAAGACTAAGCGACGTAAAAAGAAGCGAGATAAACAAGAAAAAAAACCAATAGAATATGTATGGAGGTTATATAAATATTTAGGATTATCAAAAGAAAAAGAACTAGGTAGATATAGGTTTCCATCTGATGACGTTGGAAATGGATTAACGTCTAATTATGTGTTACAAGAACTGAACAATCGAAACTGTTTTGATTTTGATTACACTCCTAATGAAGGAGATAATTTATTAATTAGTACTACAGAATCGTATAATAGAATTGAATTTATTTTCCGTAAAGGAAAATGGGTAGAAGATCATTATTCACCTTTTGATGATGAGTATTTAGAATTCGATAATGGGAAAATAACCAAAGCGAATTAAAAAGGGTGTAATTAGTTCTTATCCTTCTTTTTTAAAGCCCATTTTTTTATTAAGTCATTTAATTCCGTTAATCCGATTCCTCCTAGCAGCATACCAATAGGCATACCGATAATAGTTCTCCAAAATTCTCTAGGATTTCTCCTATAGTCTGGTAGATATGCCCAATACAGAAAAGCAATAAATAAAACTACCAGAAAAATTATTATAAGATACTTCACAGTACTTTATTTAAAGTATGATGATTTATTGTTTTCAGATCTTTTATTTATCTAAAATAATCAATCTTTAACTACCTCTTTAAGACGCTTGTCTTGATCAACTTCCCAAACATTAAAAACACCATCCCCATCAAAGTCGCTAGTAGCAGTAGCACGTGCTTTGAATGAATTAGTAGATGACTCTATAATTTCATAACTGTAATACGAAGGTCCGCCTTCACTAATGGATTTTGGAGCTATAAAATCGATTTCATTAAAGTCGTTTGAGTATTTGGAATACAAGTAAAAATGATTTTTTTGTAATCCGTATAAATGATTCAGCTGTACCTTCGCTTCTATACTTTTAGCCTTCGCAATTTGAGGCATTAAAGTAGGTAAGGCAATTAAAATAAGTATACCAATGATAACTAAAACAACCAGAAGCTCTTGGAGGTTATAGGCATTTACTTTCTTCGCAATTTTCAATTTCATAATACATTCAATTTAAGATAGTTCAAAAGTATAAAAAATCAAATAATTTTTTAATTTTACAATTCGTTTTTATTACGAATTATGAAAAAGATAACAACTTCATTAATAAATAGATGTAGTTTTGCTGCTACTTAAAAAAATAAAATGCTAAGAGATAAATTATTATATGGAAAGAATTATTATGCTATTGAGCATGGTATAAACAAAGAAGGAGAAGAAGTTTTCTATTATTTACAACTGGTTAGAGTACGAAAAGAGCTAGAAATAAAGACACAAAGAAGTTTCGATTCATTGAAAAATTTAATTGTTTTTTTGAAGGAACAAGGTGTTGATAGTGTAGTAATTGTGGTTAATACTAATCAGGTTTTAGCAAAAAAAGGCAATGGAGAATATCATGAAAAAACAACGATTCAAGCTACATTTCCAAACCTTCAACTAAAAGATTTTTACACAGAGATAAAAAATACGCCTACCAACTATTTTATTACGTTATCTAGGAAGCAGTATATAAACAATATACTTAATGAGTATACAAAAGAAGGAATTATTGTCTTAGATTTTGCCTTAGGAAACTTATCTGTTTTTGCACTAACAAGTAGTGTTAAAGATGCTAATTTTTATTCATCAAATGCTAAAATTTCCATAGAAAGTGAAACAATTCAGAATATTTATCTGAAAGAATATGCTACTGAAACCTACACCATAAACGGATTACAAGTTTCCAACGGAAACATTTTGTCTTTAGGATTAATTCTACGTTTTTTCGTGTTTAAACAAACAGTACACAATCAAGCCCAGGTTGAAGAGTACAAAGAGAAAAAATTATTTAATTTCGGTTATAAGTCGGCTTTAGTCTTTTTTTTATTGTTGTTATTGGTAAACTTTATGTTTTTCAATTCTTACTACACCAAAGTTAATCAGATTAATTCAGAGTTAAGTATAAGAGAAAAAAGTAAGAGAAAACTTGCTGAACTAACCAATAATGTAAATAAAAAGAAGAAGTTACTTAACGAGTTAAGAAGCTCATCGTCGCTAAGCGT
Organism: Tenacibaculum sp.; assembly: GCA_020629275.1. Taxonomy (GTDB): domain Bacteria; phylum Bacteroidota; class Bacteroidia; order Flavobacteriales; family Flavobacteriaceae; genus Polaribacter. The sequence continues at coordinate 27,106 of JAHDDQ010000037.1, forward strand.
ATCAAAGTTTATAGATGAAATAGTAATAGGCGTGCCTACTACAATTATTTTAGAAGAAGTGAACTTTCAACCAGTATTAGGAACATTAAAACAAGGGAAAAAAGTAAAGTTTAATACGCAAGAGCTTAATATAAGAGGAGAGGTTGTTAGTAACTTAGCGTTAAGTACTTGGGTTGACGAACTAGAGCAGTTAAATTGGATCAATAGTGTGTCAAAACTATCAATTCAAAAAAATAAAAGAAATAAAAAATCTAAATTTCATATTTTAATTGTTACGAAAAAAAATGAGCTATAAAAAGAAGAATAGATTTTTATTAATTACAGTTTTAGCAATGTTGCCTATACTGTATTTGTTGAGTATAAAAAAAACGATAGCGTATAAAAACAGATATTCTATACTATCTAAAGAGCGTAAAGATGTAGATAAAGTTGCGTCTAGAATTCTGTATCTAAAGCAACAAAACATATACTTAGACTCTATCTTGAAAAAAGAAAACGTCTCCGTAACCAATTCCTTTCAACAAATTTTATTGAAAAGAATCAATACCTTTAAAAAAGAACATCCTATAGATATTATTAAATTAGGAAATCCTATCCAGGCATTAGATAACAATGTAAATGGACTTTTTTATCCAATTGAAGTAAAAGGAGATTTTAATACATTATTGCAGTTTTTAAACTATTTAGAGAAAGAAGGATTATGTGAAATTAAAACGTTCAGTTTTCTCAAGAAAAAAGATTATAGAAGGAATAAAGAATATTTAAGTTTAGAATTATTGTTAAAAAAAATTATTACAAACTAAGAGTAAAACTTTCTACCTCAATCCTAGCTTATTTAAATTGTGTCGCGTATTATCATCTTTATCAGATAGGTTTTTGATAAACTTATCATTCATATTAAAGTATAATTCTGAAATTATGTACTTCAATTCTGAAAAATTCTGATTTTTAATCGCTTCATTACCACTTACTATCAGTGTAGTATATTTTGATTCATTTTTCAAGTTTTTTCTAACCTTATCATTATGTTTGAAATACAAGAAAGCGTTTAAATAATATTCTTCAGAATTTCTGTAAACATCATT
>JAHDDQ010000210.1 GCA_020629275.1 Tenacibaculum sp.
ATCTATTTAAAAGAGAGTATCAAAAATGCATTGAGTATTCTAATAAATTGTTGGGTAGTGGTATAGTTAATACGACTTACGTAAGAGATATGGATGCAGTTTATACAGGAGGGTTTGTTGAGCAGAGCAATAACTTTACCGATGTAAACTTACCAGCAAATTTATTGGTGGTAAGAAAAGAGAGTTCCTATGATAGAATCTATCAAGGGTACAGGACTAACGTGACTCTGTTTTTGGACTTATTTAGAACTAAAGTTCAAATAGGTGGTGATACTAGATTGTCTGGATACACACAAGGTACTGATGCAGCGGCTCCTCCAAAATACGATGAGCTTTTTCAATTTACAACATCTACAACAGGATTTCCATATTTTGTTATTCCAGAATTACGTAGTGAAGAAGTTGTGCTTAATAGAATGGAATGTTATGCGCGCTTAAACCGTTTAGAGGATGCTATAAATGATTATAATGCCATTGCTCCTAAATGGTATAGTGACGGAGGGCAGTTAGATCAGTCTGAAATTACTAGTTACTTTGGAGGCACAGACCAAGAAGCCATGTTGGACTTTATAATTTCCGAACGAAGAAAAGAGTTTTTCTATGAAGGTCTAAGATGGTTTGATATTAAAAGATTGGAACTTGAGATAGAGCATATAATAAGTACAGACTCAAATGGTAATGTATTAGAAGATGTAACATTAACTGCCAACGATTTAAGAAAGGCAGAGCAAATTCCAGTATCATCTATTGCTAATGGTATAGAGGCTAACCCTAGATAAAATAAAGAAATGAAAAAAATAACAAAATTTATATATGTAATAGTAACAGCATTATTGATTTTTCAATGTGCCAGTGATGACAGCAATACGCAATATACACCACCAGAAAATCTAGATATTTCTAGTGTTAACGATATGTATTTATACAATAATAGTGGGAATAGTTTTTTTGAACGTTATGGAACGGCTACCAGATGGAGGTGGAACGACAATTTTATAGCTCCGGATGAAAGAGCAACCCCAATTAGGTCAGAATTTGTAATTCCTGCTGCTAGATTAATTGATTATTTATGGATTGAACCTTTTACTTCAGTAGGAGAAAGTGGGAAAAAATTCATTGATGAATTTTTTCCACCAGAATTAGTTTTTATTGGGTCAGGAATATTTGTTGAAGAAGGTGTGAAGTTAGGGTTTGAAGAAGGAGGAGCGCGTGTTAGTTTGTTGAGACTAAATAATTTAGATTTTAAAGATAGAGATTGGTTAACAGATCCAACGGGAGGGATAATAACTACAATACATCATGAGTTTTCTCATGTTATTCAGAGAATTTATGGAAATCCAGTGGGTTTAAATACAATATCGGAAAAATATGTAGGAATTGAATGGATAAACACCTCTTTTGATGAAGCCATTAAGTTAGGAATGGTGAGCCCTTATGGTGCTTCAGCTGAAGATGATGATTTTGCGGAAATCGTATCTTTTTTTCTAGTTATAGACGAAGCGGTTTTTAATGAAAATTATATTACTCAAGAAGATTGCTCTACATTTTCTGACCCAGATGAAGTCCTTAATTGTCAAGAACTTAATACTGGGCGTCAATTAATTAAGCAAAAGCTTGATTTAATAATAGAATATTACAAGAATCGAGTTGATATTGATTTAGTTGAAGTGAAAAACACAGTTCAAGAGCGATTAGATAATCTCTTGGCCACTGGTGTAATTCCAGATTAATCAGGGTGTTGCATCATAATGATTTTTGTAGTTATAAATATTAAAAAAAAAGATACATGAAAATACATAAACAAAAATATACAAACTTTTATAGAACGATTATCTTGTTTTTACTAGTCGTGATTTCAAGTTGTACAGATAATGAAGTTAATCCATTGTTTGATCAAACAGTAAATGAAAGATCAGAAGCTTTAAAGGCAGAATACTCAAATATTTTAACGGCTACAGAAAACGGTTGGATAGGATATTATTCTCCAAATAACAATTTTGGAGTTTACACCATGTTAATGGATTTTAATGAAGATGGATCTGTGAAAATTAATTCTGATTATAGTACTGGTGATGAAGATAATACGATTACATACAGAATTGATAAAACATTAAAGGTTGAACTCGTTTTAGAATCTTTTTCAGTGTTTAGCAAGATTTTTGAAATAAACAATAACAATAATGGCGGTGAGTTTGTTTTTAATATTCTTTCGGCAACAGAAAACGAAGTGGTGTTAGAAAGTAAGCTTGACTTTGGGAATGATATCACAATTTTAACATTACGCAAAGCAGCACCAGAAGATTCGGATTTTAAAGCCATATATGCTTCTGAAGATGCTATAACTGGTGGACCTCTAGATTCAGGAATTCGTAATATTTTATTAAACAATGTGGAGATTGGTAAATTTTCATTTAATGCAGATGATAGAACAGCTACAATAACTTATTTGGATGAAAATCAAGAAGAAGTTACTGAAACAGTCAGAATAGTCATTACTAAATCTGGATTCTTCTTTTTTGGTCCAGTATCTATAAATGGTACTGATTTAAATATCTTTGTTTCTAATGGGGATAGTGGTTATACAGATACGGCAAACAATGCACTAGTTATTGATGACTTTTTAGAATGTCCATTTGATTTAAGCACGTTTTTAGGAACTTATACAGCAAATGAAGATGGTTATTGCGATGGTTGTTATCAAGTAACAGTTACTGAAGGGGCTGAACTAAACAGTTTGGTTTTAACTAATTTATGGGATGTGGGTGGTACAACAGTTGTAATGTTAGATCCTGATGCTTCTGTAAATAATATTAGTTTTGCGTTTGGAGATTTTCTATATGTTAATTCTCAACTGGGGAATGCGTTTACCTATAACCCATCTGCGGTTACAGGTGATGTTGCTGATGATATTTCAACCTATAGAACCTGCGATAATTATATGAATTTATATTTTAGAATATGTGGAGGTCCTGGATGCTTTGGTCTTCAACATATTCAATTAACAAAACTGTAATAGAATATATAGTATTTTAAATAGAGCTCATCTTGACTTTTTCTATTTCCTAAAAATCGACAAAATGAGTTCCTGAAAACCCGCAAATGTTGTGGGTTTTCTTATGTATGAGTGTTTGTTTTTTTGTAAAAATAAAGGGAGTAATAAATAATTTTTCAATTTTAATACGTTATCATATTTTGTATATACATTTGCATTCG
>JAHDDQ010000038.1:0-24091 GCA_020629275.1 Tenacibaculum sp.
GCACGAGAAGTAAAAGAAACCTAATTTTGCTGGATTAATTCTTGGAGCGAACATTCTTACAAATACATTCTGTTTAATTTTGTTTTGAAGTAGCTCTTCTTCACTTAAAATAACTTTTGAAAACTGAATACTATCCAATTCTGCTAATCTTTCTTTCTTTGGTTTTGTGATGAAAGAATAGTCATCATCTGGTTCCTCGTTAATTTTATCAGCTAAACCTTTTTTTAGTTTATCTGAATAGTAATAAAAGTAAGATACTTTATATCTATAAGCAGTATCAATAGTATTAGTTTGCATTAATTTGGCTTCTCCATTTCCAAAGGTATTTATAGCGAAAATATTATATCCTAAACTATCCTTATTAGCTAAAAAATTAGTGATGTTGTTGGCAATTTCTCTGTTCTTTCGGATAATATTATTAACAATTGCATGTGGGTTTTTATAGTTATCTCGATATTTTCTATTCGCTTGTAATATTACTTTAATATTTTTTGTAGTATCGTTAGTATATACTAGTAGATTGTTATATTTCATAGCTTCTCTTTTTTCAAGAATATCGAGTTCCATAATTTTTTTATTTCTTTTATTTATGGCTTTATTGGCCTCGGATACACTTCCTCCATACATAATTATCTCTCTTTCTTTCCTTTGTTTATGTGCCTTAATAATACCAGGACCAAACCATTTGAAAAGAAATAGACTAATGGTGGCTCCGTAGATCAATATTTTTAAGATCAAAAATTTAAAATCAAATTTTTCTGTTTTCATTGTAAATTATATTGGAGATAAATATAAAGTAAGAAAAAGAAAACCTTACAGATTAGGTTATATCTGTAAGGTTTGAAAGTATTAGCGATAGCTATTCGTTTAATTATGCTTTATTCGAAGTAAGAAAAAGTTTCTCCATCTTCAATTTTTAGTAAAGCTTGGTAAATCATTTTTATTACGTTTTCAACATCATCTCTATGAACCATCTCAACAGTAGTATGCATATAACGCAATGGTAATGATATAAGCGCAGATGCAACTCCTCCGTTACTATATGCAAAAGCATCGGTATCAGTACCTGTTGCTCTAGACAATGCTGAACGTTGGAAAGGAATATTATGCTCTTCTGCTCCCTCAATAATTAAATCACGTAATTTTTGTTGAACAGCTGGTGCATAAGCTATAACAGGACCTTTTCCAATCTCAAGATGCCCTTGTTTTTTCACATCAATCATCGGTGTTGTTGTGTCATGAGTAACATCTGTGACAATAGCAACGTTAGGTTGTATGGTTTCTGTTATCATTTCTGCGCCACGTAAACCAATTTCTTCTTGAACAGAATTAGTGATGTATAAACCAAAAGGTAATTCTTTTTTATTTTCATGTAACAAGCGAGCTACTTCTGCAATCATAAATCCGCCCATTCTATTGTCTAAAGCGCGACAAACAAACTTGTCTTCGTTTAGCACGTGAAATTCATCTGGATAAGTAATAACACAACCAACATGAATTCCCAAAGCTTCAACTTCGTCATTAGTAGAGCAACCGACATCTATAAAAATATTATCAGGCTTAGGTGCTTCTTCCTTCGCTTTATTTCTGGTATGAATTGCAGGCCAACCAAATACACCTTTTACGATACCGTTTTTTGTGTGAATATTTACAATTTTACTTGGTGCTATTTGATGATCGCTACCACCATTTCTTATCACGTAAATTAAACCATTATCAGAAATGTAATTTACATACCAAGAAATTTCATCGGCGTGTCCTTCAATAACTACTTTATACTTTGCTTTTGGATTTATCACACCTACTGCTGAACCATAAGTATCTGTTATGAATTCATCAACATAAGGTTTTAAATAATCCATCCAAATTTTTTGTCCTTCCCATTCATAACCGGTAGGAGCAGCATTATTTAAGTATTTTTCTAAAAAGTCTAAAGACTTTTTATTTAAAATTGATTTATTTTCAGCCATAAATTACTGTTTATGTGTTTAATTTTCTTTTTTATTATCAGAACCCCAAAACTTTCTACTTTCTATAAAATCTTCTTGTTCTTTTAGTTGCTCAGGAGTTAATACTTTTAAGAAAGAAGGATGTTGCTCAATTGCAAATTCTATCTTTTCAACAATACTATCGATGTTTTCATTTTCGTAATCAAGATCTAATGGTTTTTTGATTACCATAGATTGTAATACATTACGTTTTTTAATCATTAATCCTTTTTTATCGAAAGATCTTCTAAAGCCATCAATTACGATTGGTACCACTGTAGGTTTGTATGTTTTGATAATATGGGCAGTACCTCTTCTAATTGGTTTAAAAGGAGTAGTGGTTCCTTGAGGAAAGGTAATTACCCAACCATCATCTAAGGCTTTTCCAATATTAGAAATATCAGACAATTTAACTTGTCGATTTATATTCTTTCCAGCACTTCTCCATGTTCTTTCTACTGAAACTGAACCAGTGTAGGCAAATATTCGAGGTAAAAGACCAGAACGCATAGTTTCTCCAGCAGCTACATAATAAATATTTAATTTAGGATTCCATAAGTATCCTATATTTTTAATATTATCATCTCTACCTTTTAATGAAGCATTGAAAACATGTATCATTGCTGCAACATCAGCAAAATAGGTTTGGTGATTGGAAATAAATAGTATATTCCTATCTGGCAATTGTCTTAAAATTTCAGAACCTTCAATACTTAAATTATTAAAACTTTTATAACGACCATGAGATACTATTCCTAAAATTTGTATTAGAAGTCGTTTTATAAATAAAATATGTCCAAAAGGATTTCTTTTGAATAGGGGCATAAAAACTTTTTTAGTTAAACAAATTTACAAAAGATTTTTATTGGATTTCTTTGATTAAATCTTTTATTTCAGAAAGAATCATTGCAGTAGCTCCCCAAACAATATGATCAGAGAAGTTAAAGCATGGAACTTCGATCTCTTTCATGTATGAAGTTTCCATCGTAACTGATGTAACTAAATTGTCATCAACTAAGTCAGCAACTTTGACTTCTATAATTTCAGCTACTTCTTCATTGGGTTGGAAATCAGGCTTTTCATCCAAATAACCTAAAAAAGGAGTAACCATAAAATTACTAGGAGGAATGTAGGTTTCAGATAGTTTTCTTATCACTTGAATACGATCTCTATTAATGCCTATTTCTTCTTCGAATTCTCTTAAAGCTGTTGCTTTTAAAGAAGTATCTACTTTATCTACTTTACCTCCAGGTAAGCTTATTTGTGCAGAATGTGCACCGTTGTAACTGGCTCTTAAAGTTAATAGAAGGATTGATTCCCCAGCTTTATTTGGATATAATACTGCCAAAACGGCTGCTTTTTTAGGGTTATTGTCTTTTATTTTTTCCTCAGAAAATTTAATTCTTAATTCTGGGACTAATTTAAATTGTGAGGATTTACCTCCTAATTCATTTGTTTTTAATGAATTGATATGATTTGAGAAATATGAAAACTTCATTAATAATGTTACTTTTTCTAGTTTTTGGTGTCTAATATAATGGCTTAAAATTTGATATAGTAAAAATACACAAACAATTAAAATATGAATATAGAAAACAAATACCCAAAATTGGTGCTAAGTTTAATTTTTGATGCTATTGGTTATCTTTCTTTTGTTATTCCAGGTATAGCAGAACTTACAGATATTGTATGGGCTCCTGCGTCTGCATATATAATGACTAAATTATATAAAGGAAATAAAGGTAAGGTAGGTGCTGTTATATCATTTATAGAAGAAGCGATGCCAGGATTAGATGTAATTCCTACTTTTACATTAATGTGGTTGTATACTTATGTAATTAATGGGAAAAAAGAAGAAAAAACGATCGAAGTTTCGTAGTTTATTTTTTGAATAAAAACCCTAAACCTAATCTTCCAAGAAATTTTTTCTCAAACTCCCAGAAAAAATTAAACTGACCAAACAACCACCCAACTATAGGTAGTGTTGTTTGATAGATAGGAAAAATTAAAAGAATTCTTAAAGGATAATATAACCAAGGGCTTATCGTCTCAGGAGATAAGCCTAAAAACGAAGTTATAGGTTTTGCAACCCATGCCGAAAAAGAACCATTTATAGCAAAAACTATAAAAACAGCAAATACATCCCAGTTAGTTTTTAATCCCCAACGTTCCTTGAGTTTCTCCATTGGGCAAATGTATATAAAAGTAAAAAGGGAAACAAAATGTTTCCCTTTTTTATTATTATGTATATTTAATCTTATTTCTTTCCAAATAAACCGCCTAACAAACCACCAAGTAAACCTCCTGATTTTTGTTGATTTCCACTGCCTAAAACCATTCCTGCTACATCATCGATAACGCTACCATCTCCATCAGCATCTAATATTTTTTCTAAAAAGCTTTGTTCTTGTTGTGTACTATTCCCACCTAACATTCCACCTAATAAACCACCTAAATCACCTGCGCTATTTACTCCATTTTGACGTGTTTGTTTACCTAGAACACCCATTAAGATTGGTGCAGCAGTTTTCAGAATATTTGCTACAGCGCCAGCATCAATTCCAGCTTTTTCACCAATAACTTTCTGAACACCTTGTTGCTTATTCCCTAAAACGTGGCCTAATATTTTATCACCATCATTAATAACATCTTCATTTACGCCTCCGCCAAATAAATCACCTAAATTGTCTAATATACCTCCATCATGTTTACTTAAAGCACCCATTAAACCTTCAGCTCCTTGTGGTGAAGACGCGTTTCTTTGCATTGCTTTCATTAGTACAGGTAATGCCATAGTTAATACATTACTTGTTTTGTCATTATCTTGTCCAGTAGATCCTGCAACACCACTAATAATCGTTTTCCCAATAGGTCCGTTTAATAAGTCTAAAATTCCTTCCATTTGTTGTTTTTTAAGATTTAATAATATTAATACAATTAGTAGACACAATATACAAAAACGAAGTCACATTTTTATATTTAATTTATATCATGTACGTAAGTAATACAATCTATTTTCTATTTTTACAAATCTTATACAAATAGAAAACTTAATTTATGAAGAAATTAGCTTTACATTGGAAAATAATAATAGGAATGATACTGGGTATAGTGTTCGGATTCATCATGAACACTGTAAGTGGAGGAAAAGGCTTTGTAGCTGATTGGATAGCTCCGTTTGGTAAAATCTTTATTAACCTTTTAAAGTTGATTGCAGTACCATTAATATTAGCTTCATTAATTAAGGGGATTTCGGACTTAAAGGATATTTCTAAGATTAAGACGATGGGTTTAAGAACAATCATTATTTATGTGGGAACCACATTAGTAGCCATTATAATAGGTTTAACTATAGTTAATTTGGTTGGTCCTGGAAAAGGAATGTCTCAAGATACGATTGCTAAGATTAAAACTAAGTATGAAAATGATGCAGGAGTAGCTGATAAATTAATGAAAGCTTCTGCACAAAAAGATGCTGGTCCGTTACAAGCGCTAGTAGATATATTTCCTAGTAATATTTTTACTTCTTTAGGAGAAGCAAAAATGCTTCAGGTTATTTTCTTTGCTCTATTTGTAGGTATATGTTTATTGTTAATATCTGAAGAAAAAGCAAAACCTTTAGTAAGTTTTTTTGACTCGTTGAATGAGGTGGTAATGAAAATGGTTGATTTAATTATGTTATTTGCACCTTATGCAGTTTTTGCATTAATGGCTAATGTTATTATAGCTTTCGATGATACAGAAATCCTTTTAAAACTTTTAAATTACGCCTTTTGTGTAATTGGAGGGTTAGCTTTAATGATTGGGTTTTACTTACTGTTAATTAGTATATACACAAAAAAATCACCTTTATGGTTTTTGAAGAATATATCACCAGCACAATTACTAGCTTTCTCTACTAGCTCAAGTGCAGCTACTTTACCAGTTACAATGGAACGTGTTGAAGAGCATTTAGGAGTAGATAAAGAAGTTTCTGGGTTTGTGTTACCAGTTGGTGCTACTGTTAATATGGATGGAACTAGTTTATACCAAGGAATTGCAGCTGTATTTATTATGCAGGTAATTTGGCCAGAAGGGTTAACGTTTTCAAATCAATTAGTAATTGTAGCCACAGCATTGTTAGCTTCTATTGGAAGCGCAGCTGTGCCAAGTGCAGGTATGGTTATGCTTGTAATAGTATTGGAATCTATAGGTTTTCCAGCTGAGTTATTACCTATAGGATTAGCTTTGATTTTTGCTGTGGATAGACCATTGGATATGTGTAGAACTGTAGTTAACGTAACTGGAGATGCAACAGTATCTATGATCGTTGCAAAATCCTTAGATAAATTGCACGAGCCTAAGCCTCAAAATTGGGATGATAATTACGATAAAGTAAAATAGCTAGTACAATAACTGTGATCTGATAAAAATGTTTTAAAATAAATAAAATTAACTGCTTTTGAATAAAATAACTACTCCTTTGGTATCAGTTGAATGGTTGTCTAATAATTTGGAGGCTAAAGATTTAATAATTTTTGATGCTACAATAAACAAAGTAGGGACAGAAAAATCAGGAACAGAAAAGCAACAAATAAAAGGAGCCCAGTTCTTTGATATAAAGAATCATTTTTCAGAAGAAAAATCAGACTTTCCAAATACATTACTGGAGAAAAATGAATTTGAAAGAAGAGTTAGAGAGCTTGGTGTAAGTAATAAAAGTACTATTGTAGTTTATGACGACTTAGGAATATATTCTTCTGCCAGAGTATGGTGGATGTTGAAGATTTTTGGGTTCAGTAATATTGCTGTCCTAAACGGAGGACTACCAGAATGGCTTAGACATGGTTTTCCTGTCGAAGAACTTTCTAAAACTACAGTAAGCAAGAAAGGAGACTTTATAGCTTCCTTTAAACCTAATCTATTTGCTTCTACAAATCAAGTTCTAAAAGCTATAGATGGTAGGTTTTGTATAACCGATGCACGATCTGAAGACCGTTTTTATGCTAGAGTACCTGAGCCTAGAAAAGGGTTGAAAGGAGGTCATATACCCAATGCTAAGAACCTACCTTTTACTTCAGTTATAGTAGATGGAAAGATGAAATCTAGACAAGAGCTAAAGCATATATTTTCAAAAGTGAATCCTAATAATGATCAGTACATCTTTACTTGCGGAAGTGGTATTACAGCTTGTATTTTGGCTCTAGCACTTCATGTTTCAGGTGATGTAGACTATGCTATATACGACGGGTCGTGGACAGAGTGGGCAAGCACAGAAGGATTACCTACTAATACTTGAGATTAAAAATAGTATTACAAAATTTTTATGTTTTGTAAAACGTCCAAATAAAAATGCTAAATAAAAACTAATTATTATGAAAAAGATTATAGGGTTATGCATACTGTTTTGGAGTACTGTATTAATTGCTCAAAAATATAACCTTAATCACAAGGAGTATGTTAATAAGTTAAAGAATGCTAAGGAAATACAGCATAAGCAATACCTTGATATTTATGATAGAGCCATACAATTACGACCTAATGATATAGATTTAAAAATAGAAAAATGTAATTATATAAATTTCTCTTATTATGATGAGTATGAAGAGTATTCTCTAAACTATGAAGCGTTCGTAGAATGTATTAACAAATTATATAAAGAGCATCAAAATAACCCTAAAGTACTTCTATTTAAAGCAAGGAATACCTATGGTGATTCATTAGCTGATGTTTTAAAAACAGCGAAGCTAAGCATTAGAAAAAATGCTAAATCTTGGAATCCAAATCAAGCATCTGAATTATACTATACATTAGCCAAAAATAGTTTTAATAAAGAGAATTTTAGTATGGCTTTAAATTTTTTGGAAAAAGCTAGAGTTTATAAAGATACTACTGATTATTCTATTCTTTCAGCTAAAATATATATGTCTGTTGAGGATAAAAAGGAAGCACTTTCAGCGCTATTGGAAAAGTTAGAAAAAGATGCAGAGGCATGGAAATTAAATCAAAAAGCAGAATTATTACTTAAATTAGAAAAACCAAATAAAGCTTTAGAGTTATACAAAAGAGTAGAGAAAAAAGATAGCTCGTATGTCAATAACGCTAATTTAACAAAGGTTTTTAAAGATTTAGAAAAATATGATATAGCAAGATCTTATCTTGTAAAAGATACAATACATGAATGGAAAAAAGCTCAAGTACTGTCTGATCTGTTCGTTTTTGACTTGGAATACTCTAAACCCCAAGAAGCATTAAATAGTTATAGAAAAGCACAAGATGTAAATTTTTATGATGATTTCTTTGGTGTCAAACGAATTAAAGTTTTTTTAAGATCACCTTTCTTAGGCTGGAGTTTGAATGAAGTTTTACATATAATAATATTACTACTAACTATTGTTGTATTATTTGTAGCTCCCTATATCATAGTACTTCCAATTCAATTTTTAGGCAAACGATTAAATTGGAAACCTGTAGCATTAAAAGTACCATTTGATTGGAATTTAAAACATTTTTGGTTAATTATTTTCGCTTATTTCAGTATAGATTTTATACTTCAATTAATTTTTGAATACCAACTTTTCTTGGATGCATATTTTTCAGATTATACAGCAGAAACTGGAGAAGTTAATGGTCAATTATACATAGCATATTTTAGTTTAATGGCTCTAGGAGTAGGGCTATTTTTGAATAAAAAAAGGTTGTCGTATTTAACAAGAACAAATCTTCCGGTTCTAAGAACAATTACATTATTTGTTGTTTTTATGATTGTAAATATGACGCTGATTAAAATCCTTAGAAGTGTGGATTTATCGATAATACCGATGAGTTTGAAGGCTGAAATAAAGTTTTTGATTACAGAATATGGTTTTAGTGTCGCTTTCTTCTTTGTAGTACTACTTGTACCCATATATGAAGAAGTAATTTTTAGAGGAATAATATTGAGTTCAGTAGAGAAGCACGTAGGGTTTTGGAAAGCAAATTTAATACAGGCGGTATTATTTGCGTTAGTACATCAGAATATGGAAGTATTTCTCTTCTACATTCTATTTGCTGTTATTTTAGGACTTTTGGCAAAAAAAACAAAAGGGTTGTTAACAGGAATATTATTCCACGCAGGAAATAACTTCATGTTTTTAATCGCTTTATATTTTTCGATTATGACGGAAGGCTTAAAATAATGCTGCCAACTCTTTGTAGTCAGTTATTACCATATTGGCATTCTCTAAAGTTTGATTTGTAACTGCAGGATTATCGTAACCTACAACAAAGATACCAGCATCATTAGCTGCTTTAATACCATTATCTGAATCTTCTATAACAATGCACTCATTTCTGTTATGTCCACTCAAAATAGCCGCTTTTTCAAAAATTTCAGGATGAGGTTTAGAAGCTTTTAAATCTGCACCACTTATTTTAGCTTTAAAATAATGCTGTAAATCAAAACGATCAAATACTCGATTGATGTTCACCATAGCAGAAGACGAGGCTAATACTAAAGTTATCTCCTTGTTATAAAAAAAACGAATAAGATTTTCTACGCCATCGATTAATTTAAGGTTAGGATCATTTTCAAAAAAATCAACGTATCGTTTTCTTTTACTTAAAACCAATTCTTCTGGTTTTTCATTCAAATTAAAGTGAGAAACTAATCTCTGGAAAGCATTTATTGTAGATGAACCTGTTAATGATTTGTATAAATCATCTGAAACTTCTAAATCTAAAGATTCAAAAACTTCATAATAGGCTTTCTTATGTAACTCTTCAGAGTCTATAATAACTCCATCCATATCAAAAATTACACATTTAAGATTTGTAATCATTTAACTTAAAAATTTAGATTTTAACTCAGGTGTAGGAATCATGCATTGTTCTCTTTTTCCAAACCAATTGTATCTGTTTTTTGCTATAACATCGTAAATAAAGTCTCTAAAAATATCTGGTATTACAGTAAACAATTGCATAAAATTCCAAAAGCCACCAAAGGTATTTATTATTTTTAATGCAGCCGTCGATTTTGTATAATAAGCTACATTCGGATCAAAAAGAATTATAGAGTCAATTTTCGTACTATCGATACCTAAATAATTCAAAAGTTTTTTTCCGTAATTAGAATCTAGAGAGGTAAATAAGAAATTACCTTCCTTATCATGTTTGATGATCGTAGTTACAGCACTGTTACATAAATTGCAAACACCATCAAAAAGGACTATTTTTTTGTTCTCTGGAAACTCCATAATAACTAGAAATTGAAATTTTTATCAAAATTACGATAACTTTTTGTAACATAATTTTAAAAGCAGCGTCTAGTGTGTATGAGTAAGTTGAAAATTATGAATTATATACAACTTACAATAGTAAAAAATTAACCAAACTAGTATGATTAGAATAGAAGAACTACATAAATCTTATCCAATTGGTAAAGATTCACTTCATGTTTTAAAAGGATTAGACTTACACATAAAAGAAGGAGAATTTGTTTCTATTATGGGAAGTTCAGGTTCTGGAAAATCTACATTACTGAATATAGTTGGACTTCTTGATACACATGATGAGGGTAAATATTATCTAAATGATCAACTTATTGAGAATCTAAACGAGAAAAAAGCGGCGATTTTACGAAATAAATTTTTAGGCTTCGTTTTTCAATCGTTTAACTTAATATCATACAAAACTGCAGTTGAAAATGTAGCACTACCATTGTACTACAAAGGAATAGGTAGGAAAGAACGAGTAAAGATAGGATTAGAGTATTTAGATAAAGTAGGATTAGAGCCATGGGCAAATCATTTGCCTAATGAATTATCAGGAGGTCAAAAACAACGTGTCGCTATAGCACGAGCATTAGCTACAAGGCCTAAAGTTATCTTAGCCGATGAACCAACGGGTGCTTTAGATTCTACAACAACCGATTCGGTAATGGATTTACTTAAAGGAATCAACGATGAAGGAATGACAGTTTTTGTAATTACGCATGAAGAAGATGTTGCTGAACAAACTGATAGAATTGTAAGATTGAAAGATGGTGTAATTATTAGTGACGAGTTAACAGAATCTGGTAAAGCAAAAAGTAAAGTGTAATGTTCGATATAGACGCTTGGAGAGAAATATTTCAGAGTATTAGTAAGAATAAGCTAAGGGCAATTTTATCTGGCTTTACTGTAGCTTTTGCTATATTACTATTCACATTATTATTTGGTATTGTAAACGGATTACAAAATTTCTTTACACAAGCTTTCGTAGACGATGCAGACAATTCAATGTTTGTTCGTGCATGGAAAACAACAAAACCATATAAAGGATTACAGTCCGGAAGAATGGTACAGTTAAAAAATAAAGACTTAAAATATATAGTTGAAAATTATGGAGATAAAATTCAACATATATCTGCAAGAAGGTATTCAAATGCTAGCATAACTTACAAGAATAAACAAGATGTTTACAATATTAGAGCCGTTCATCCAGATCATAGATATCTAGAGAAGACAATAATAGATGAAGGTCGTTTTATTAATCAATTAGATTTAAATCAAGGAAGTAAAGTAATTGTAATTGGACGCTTAGTAAAACAAGATCTATTTGGAGAACGACCGGCTTTAGGAAGATATATAAATGTTAGTAATATTTCTTATAAAATTATTGGAGTATTTTCAGATGAAGGTGGAGATCGTGAAGAGCGAAATGTATACATTCCAATTACAACAGCACAGAAATTGTATGGAAACAATGATCACATAGATAATATTGTAATAGGATATAATCCAAGATTAACTATTGATGCAGCTGTTACATTTGGTAACCGATTGGAAAGAGACCTAAAGAAGCAGTTAGACATTCATCCAGATGATCAAAGTGCTTTATTTATAAATAATATGGCGGAGGCAAATAAAGGAGTTGGTCAATTAACAACAGCATTATTCTTCATTGTCATTTTTGTCGGATCAGGAACACTCATAGCTGGAATTATTGGAATTAGTAATATCATGATTTTCTCTATAAAAGAACGTACTAAAGAGTTCGGAATACGAAAAGCATTGGGGGCAAAACCAGCATCTATAGTTAGTATGGTTGTTAAAGAATCACTTTTAATAACAGGATTGGCAGGTTATTTAGGACTCATGTTGGGCACCTTTATTCTCAGTCAAATAGGGGATGGATTAGAGGAGTATTTTATTTACAATCCAAGTGTTAGTTCAGGAATTGTTGTTGGAGCAACAGTTACATTAATAATAGCAGGATTATTGGCAGGATATTTACCAGCTAAAAAAGCTGCAGAAATAAAACCAATAGTAGCCTTAAGAGCAGATTAGTTATGTTTAAATTTATATTTGATTCTGATACGTGGCAAGAAATTTACGGAGGTATTCGTAAAAATAAAACCAGAACAATAATTACGATTATTGGAGTTCTCTGGGGAATCTTTCTTTTAGTAGTTCTTTTAGGAGCAGCCAGAGGAATGGAAAACAACTTCAAAAGTGTATTTGGAGATTTTGCAACAAATAGTATCGCAGTTTGGACTAACAGAACTGATACACCTTTCAAAGGATTTCAAAAAGGAAGACGAATTCAGCTAAAAACTAGAGATGTCGAAATTTTAAAAGAAGAATTTAAAGAGGAATTACAATATATTGTTCCAAGATGTCAAACTTCTAGTCTAATTGTAAATGGATTCAAGTCTGGAGATTTTCAAGTAAGTGGAGACTATCCAGTATTAGATAAAGTACAAAAGAAAGCTCTAATTTACGGAAGGTTCTTAAACGAAAATGACATTAAAAATAAAACTAAGGTTGTTGTAATTGAAGAGAATATCTACAAACAAATTTTTGAAAAAGATGAATATCCTATCAATAAATATATAATTATCAATAGTGTAAATTATAAAGTTATAGGAGTATACGAATCGGGTTCTATAGATTTTGATGGAGATGCAGCTTACATACCTTTTACAACCTTTCAGCAAATATACAATAGAGGAAATGAAATTGATTGGATGTTGATAACTGCTAATTCTACAGTAGACATAAACCAATTCGAAAAAGACGTACAATTAACTATTAAGAATTTACATAAGGTACATCCAGAAGATAGTAAAGCAGTAGGAGGAGTAAATTTAGCAAAGCAAATAGGTAAAATTACTGGGTTTCTTACAGGAATGCAATTTCTAACATGGTTTGTTGGAATTGCAACATTAATAGCCGGTGTTTTCGCTATTGGAAATATATTGTTAATTACAGTTAAAGAGCGTACAAAAGAAATAGGCATACGAAGAGCTTTAGGTGCTACACCAATAGAAATTAGACAACAAGTAATACTAGAATCTGTTTTTTTAACAACAATAGCTGGAATGCTAGGAATTGTTTTTGGAGGACTTGTATTATTTTTAATAGATAAAGCTTTTGGTACAGGACCAGATCCAACACTATTAAATCCTACTGTAAATATTCCAATAATATTAATTGCCTTTGGTATTTTAATAGTATTAGGAACAAGTATTGGATTAATACCTGCTTTCATGGCAACTAAGATTAAACCAATTGAAGCATTAAGAGAAGAATAAAAATAAATAATCAGACTTTATAAATAAATAAAATGAGTAAAAGAGCAAAAATTATATTAGCAATTGTAGGCGTACTATTTGTTATAGTATTAATTTGGTTTGGGCAAAAAAATAAAAAGAACATTGTACAGTTTGAAACAGAAAAACCATTTAAAGCAACAATTACCAAAAAGACTGTAGCAACAGGAAAAGTACTTCCACTTGAAGAAGTAGAGATTAAGCCACAAATAGCAGGAATAGTAGATAAAGTAGTAGCTGTTGAAGGACAAATAGTAAAGGCTGGTGATTTAATCGCTACCGTTAGAGTTGTACCTAATATACAATCATTAAATGCAGCAAATGGTGATATTAAAAATGCTCAGCTAACTTTTGAAAATGCAAAAACTCAATTCGAAAGAAATAAAAGTTTATTTGAAAAAGGAGTTATTTCTCGTTTAGATTTTGAAAACTCAGAACTTAATTTCAATAATACTAGGCAACAATTAAATAATGCAAAATCTAATTTAGATATCATTAAGAGAGGGACTACTGCAGGTTTAGGAAATGTAGCTAATACAAATATAAGAGCGACATCGTCTGGTATGATTGTAGAAATACCTGTAAAGAGAGGATATCAAGTAATTCAAAGTAACAGTTTTAACGCAGGTACTACAATTGCAACAATTGCAGACATGAGTAAAATGATTTTTGAAGGTAAAGTAGATGAATCTGAGGTTGGAAAATTGGTAAAAGGAACAGAATTACAAGTTTCTTTAGGAGCTATCGAAAATAAAAAATTTCCAGCAGTTCTAAATTTTATAGCACCAAAAGGAACAGAAGAAGGAGGAGCAGTACAGTTTAAAGTAAAAGCAGACGTTACATTAGACGATCAATACTTTATAAGAGCAGGATACTCTGCAAATGCGGATATTGTATTAGAGAAAAAAGATAGTGTTTTATCTATAAAAGAGGCTTTATTACGTTTCGACAAGAAAACAGAAAAGCCATATGTCGAAGTTAAAACAGGTGAAGATAAATTTGAAAAGAAAGAATTAGAGTTAGGAATTTCTGACGGCGTTAATATTGAGATCCTATCAGGAGTAACTCCTGAAGACGAAATCAAGATTTGGAATAAAGCATCTAAAGACAAGGATAAAAAGAAGAAAGACTAATCTTCATAGCACAAAACAAAAAAAAGGAACCTCTAACAAGGTTCCTTTTTTTGTTCATCGAATCAAATAATCGTTTTATCGAAATTTAAGATCATAACGTCTAAAGTTTTTGTTTTCAAATAATTATATATGTAAATTTATATCGTAGTAGAAGTTTAACCCCGAAAATATCATTATTATGAGACAAAATTACCTTTCTTACATACTTATAATAATAGTATCGATCTCATCAGCTTATTCACAGAGCTCACCTTTCAACTGTGTAACAGAAGCTTATTTATTTCAAAATAACGACGTTTATGCTCAGAACCTGGCATCTGGAAGTGCAAATTTAGATGGTGTTAATCTTACACCAGCTAATATAAATGGAGTTGGATATAACAGTAAAGATGGTTATATCTGGGGATCATTAAAGTCACCGTCTAATACAATAGTAAGGATTGGTAATAATTACGAAGTAACAACATATACTGTAGCAAATGCTCCATTTTCTTATGTTGGAGATGTAAACCAAGACGGTATTTATTATATGAAGAATGGAAGTTCATCCTATAATATGATAGACTTGGATCCAGATTCGTCTACATATTTAACTAATATAGGAACAGGAACATTATCTGAAGCTATAACTAATCACGATTGGGCATTCAACTCAGTTGACAATATGTTATATACAGTTGAAAAAAACACTAATATATTATTCAGAATAAATCCACAAACTGGTGATGTTCAATCATTAGGAGAAGTGCCTATTTTATCTGGGTTGACTTATACTTATGGAGCAGTTTATTTTGATGTTGACGGTAATTTTTATGTTTCAGCAAACCAAACAGGTACAGTTTATGTTGTTTATGCAGTGCAAAATGTGACACAGAGTTTAGATATGACGTCTAACTTATTCGCTTATGGTCCGTCAAGTTCTAGTAACGATGGAGCAAGATGTCCAACAGCACCAGTTCCACAAGAAAACTGTACAAATGGAATTGATGATGACGGAGACGGATTGTCAGATTGTGATGACCCATCGTGTTCTGGAGTTTCAGCATGTCCAGTTTATTCTTCAACTTCTACGGGAAACAATGGAGGATTAGAAAGTAACAATCGACTATCTCAACGAATTGGGCAAAGAAATTTAAATAGGTTTAAAACAAACTACAAATTTGATATAAATAAAGCTCGAAGAATAGATAAGCAGTTTATAACAGAGTTACAAGCAAGAAATAATAATATAACATTATGGGATTTTATACCTACAGAAGCTATTGCGCAAGCATCAGCTGTAGAAAGTTCACCATCAGATTTAGTCGAAATAACCAATGCTGTAGATGTTTTATCAGTAGATTACATAAAAAATGAAGAAGCTATAGGAACCCTATTAGTATTGAAAACTGAAGACAAAGTATATGAACATACCAAGCATATTTGTGATCGTTTTACAGGGTCTCAATTATTATCGGTTTCCAATTTAGAAGTTAATGAAGAAAAATTCTTGCAATCGGTGGTTAAACGAGAAGACGGAAAAATTGAATTTGTAGCTAGTTTTTCTGCTAGAGTAGGAAGTAATGATACTTTTCATATAGAATCACATTGGAACTTAGATAAATATACACCAAATGAAGGTTTTTATAATTTTCAAGTATGGGCTAGTTCGGTGGATGATTTATATAAATTAGTTGAAGAAGTAGTTAAATTGATAGGTGAACAAAAATCAATAGAGGATTATACACATTCTGAGGCACCACCTGTATATATACGAAAAGCATCTTATGCTAAAGGAAAAATGAATCTTGAAATTATAAATACTTTAGGGAATACAAATGTTGTATTGGAAGGAAATAAGAGAAGTACAGAAACTGAAGCAGAAGAATACAAGAGTTATACTATTAATTTAGAATCGTACGCAAACAATGTAACTGTGGATACTGGTAGTCTTTATGATTTTGGATTTAGACTTAAAAATTCCTACAATATGACGCCAGATGATCTATTTATCTCAGATGGTACGTGGGGAATAGATTATAGTTCACAACCGTTTATTGACGAGTTTTTAGTTTCACAGAATGAAGAAGATTTTTTAGATGATGTTTATGGAATAGAAAGAAAGATATCAGTACAAACAACAGCCAATCAAGATGTGTCAATATACCGTTCGTTAACACCAAAATTTAGCCCGGTTGATTTAAGCGAATATGGAAAATTATCACTTAACGCAAAAGGAACAGGAACATTAAAAATTACTTTAGTAAAAGAAGGAATAGACTCATGGGAAGATCAACCCTCATTAAACATAACGTTGTCTACTACAAAAAAACAGTATATGTTTAATGTGTCTGATTTTGAAGGAATTAATAACTCTGAAGACTATAAAGACGTAAAAATGCTTTTCTTCACGTTGGTAGCTAATGGAAATGGTACAGAAAATAAAGATTTAGAAATTGAATCAATACAATTTTCAAACAGAGCAACAGCAAGCACATACGAAGTGATAAAAAATAAGGAAGTTATATTTAGTCCTAACCCAATGACTAATGTAGGTGTATTTAAATTCAACACAGAAACAAAAGGGGTGTGTAATATTAAAATATACTCAATATTAGGAGAACTAGTTGAGGTAAAAAAACAAGAAGTTTATGCAGGCCATAATACTATCAAATTACATAAAGGTAAATTAAGTAATGGAATTTATATGTATAAATTAACATATGATAATGAGGAAGTTAGAGGTAAAATAGTAATAAAATAGTTCTAAGATAAATAAATTAGATGTCGTTAACTTGTACTTCATCGATATAAACATTCCACTTATCGATAAAAGACCTTCTAAACATCTAAAAACTAAATTTAAAAGAGAACTAAAGTTGTAATTTTGCCACGCCAAAAGAAACTAAATAAACAATAAACTAGCTGTAAATGATTGATTTAATAAAGATTTTAAAAACAATATTAACGCCTAATACCACAAGTGAAATTGTAACAAGAATACCTGTTTATATTGATAAAAATAACAGCCCTTTTAAAAGATAATATAATCCCCAATTATAAATAATCCCCCAATATAGTAGATGTTACATCTATTT
This sequence comes from Tenacibaculum sp., assembly GCA_020629275.1. GTDB lineage: Bacteria > Bacteroidota > Bacteroidia > Flavobacteriales > Flavobacteriaceae > Polaribacter. The sequence goes on from JAHDDQ010000038.1 coordinate 17,750, forward strand.
GTTTAATCCCCAATAAAAGCGAACTCAAAATTATTTTTGAGTTCCTTTTTTTTTGAGCATACTACAGTTTTAATTTTTGTCACTCGCCAAAATTCAGAATTTATCTATAAATCAAATAAGTGTTTATATATTAAAAGTATATTTGTTAGGCTTACTTTTGACAATAGAATAGATGAAAAAAATTTTAAATTATATTGATGGTGAATTTACAGCTCCAATTCAAAATAACTGGATAGAAAATTTTAATCCATCAAAGGGAGAAGTTTACGGTCATATTCCTAATTCAACAAAGGAAGATGTGGAGAAAGCTTACCAAGCTGCACAAAAAGCATTCCCATCCTGGTCAACAACAACACTTAATCAAAGACATACTATTTTATCTAAAATAGCATTATTGATAGAAGAAAACCTAGAAAATCTAGCTCAAGCTGAAGCACTAGACAATGGTAAACCTTTGTCATTAGCTAAAACTATAGATATACCTAGAGCGTCATCAAATTTTAAATTTTTTGCTAATGCAATTACACAGTTTTCTTCTGAAGCACACGAGAGTATAGGAAAAGACGCAATAAATATTACTTTAAGAGAGTCCATAGGAGTAGTGGCGTGCATTTCACCTTGGAATTTACCTTTGTATTTATTCACCTGGAAAATAGCACCAGCCATTGCAGCAGGTAACTGTGTCGTTGCTAAACCTAGTGAAATTACTCCTATGACAGCATTCCTATTAGGGGAGATATGTAACAAAGCAGGTTTACCCAATGGAGTTTTGAATATTGTCCATGGATTAGGTAGTATTACAGGACAAGCCATTATAGAGCATCCAAATATAAAAGCTATTTCTTTTACAGGAGGAACAAGTACTGGAGCACATATTGCTCGAATAGCTGCACCACTATTTAAAAAGCTTTCACTAGAATTAGGGGGTAAAAATCCTAACATCATCTTTTCAGATTGTGATTATGATGAAATGCTTGAAACTACTGTACGTTCTTCATTTGCGAATCAAGGACAAATATGTTTATGTGGGAGTAGAATTTTTGTCGAAGCAACAATTTTTGAAAAATTTAAAAAAGATTTTGTAAAAAAAGTATCTGCGCTTAAAGTTGGAGACCCTTTTTGTTCAAAAACCGATATAGGGGCATTAGTGTCTAAAACACATCTAGAGAAAGTAAAGTCATACATAGATAGTACTGGAGAGGAAACAGGTAAATTACTTTTTGGTGGTAAAAAAGTTAACGTGGAGAATAATGAAAACGGTTATTTTTTGCAACCAACTATAATTGAAGTTTACGACAATAAATGTAGATTAAATCAAGAAGAAATATTCGGTCCGTTAGTAACAATAATGCCATTTAATACGGAAGAAGAAGTAGTCCAAATGGCTAACGATGTAAAATATGGTCTATCTGCCACCCTATGGACTAATAATTTGAATAGAACAATGAAACTTACTAAACAATTACATTCAGGAATTGTTTGGGTAAACACTTGGTTGTTGCGCGATTTGCGAACACCTTTTGGGGGTAAAAAAGCTAGTGGAGTAGGTAGAGAAGGTGGTAATGAGGCATTACGCTTTTTTACAGAACCAAAAAATATATGTATTAAATATTGAAAAAAATAAATTATGAAATTACAAGTAACAATTGTGTTTTTAGTTATAGCAAACTTAACTTTTGCTCAAAAGAATTTCAAGAAATATGCAAAAGAGAACATAGCAATAAACTATCCAGATAGTTGGAGATTAGATGTGTCTGGACAAATGAATACAGAGTTTATTCTGTTCTCTGAATTAGAAGAAAACGATACCTTTCAGGAAAATATTAACCTACTAAAACAAGATTTAAAAGGGCAAGGATTTACTATGGAATCTTATGTTAAACTTTCTAAAAATCAAATCAAAAAAATGGTTCCTAATGGAAAGATAATAGAAAGTAAATATGTTAATGATGATCAACCACATTATGTTATAATCTGGTCAGGTTTTGTGTCTGGTAATAATTTAAAATTTAAGCAACTTTTTTTTCTTGAAAATGAAAATGCATACGTTTTAACATTCACTACATTACCAGAAACATTTGATCAATATATAGATTTGGGAAATAAAATATTAAATAGCTTTAAACTTAAAAAATGAATTTAGGACTACATCAAAAAAATGCTCTAGTTTGTGGAAGCACACAAGGAATCGGAAAGGCAATTGCAATAGGGTTAGCAGAAGAAGGAGCTAATATTACTTTGATAGCGAGAAATGAAGAAAAATTAAAAGAAGTTTTAGCATTATTAGTTAATAGAAATCAACAGCATAACTATATAGTAGCTGATTTTTCAAACCCAGAACAACTAAGAGAGAAAATAGAGAGATCAACACAAGAGTATCATATCCTAATAAACAATACAGGCGGTCCTGCAGGTGGTCCTATATTTAATGCTAAAATTGAAGAATTTGAAAAAGCATTTACACAGCATCTAAAATGTAATCACATATTAGTTCAATCATTAGTTCCTTATATGAAAACACAACGTTATGGTAGGGTAATAAATATTATATCAACTTCAGTTAAGCAGCCTTTAGATGGTTTGGGAGTTTCAAATACTATAAGAGGAGCTGTTGCAAATTGGTCCAAGACAATGGCAAATGAATTAGGAGAGTTTGGTATAACAGTAAACAATGTGTTACCAGGAGCAACTGCAACAGAAAGATTAAATGAAATTATAGCTAACAAGGCAGTTAAAACAGGTAAATCTAAAGAGGAAGTTACTACATTAATGAAAAATGCGTCACCAGCCAAACGTTTTGCAGAGCCAGATGAAGTAGCTAATGCTGTATTATTCTTAGCTAGTGAGCGAGCTAGTTATATTAATGGGATAAATATACCAGTAGATGGAGGTCGAACAAAATCACTGTAAAACCCCTTTTGTTAAATAATTTTTTACCTCATTATTTTTAAAGAAAAACCCTGATAGATATAAATATGTAAGTGGTTAGTTTTGAGAAGGAAACAAAAACTAACTTAAGATTATGCCACAAAGAATGACAATTACGGAAAGTTATTGGGGAGTATGTAAAAAATGGGGAATACCATACCCTTGTAGAAAGACAAGAAGAGTTACTAAATGGAGATATGTATTTAGTAGACTTAAAGAGTATCGCTGGGGAGTATTCTGCTATCTAGTAGGTTGCGAAAATGGGAAAAAGTATTCATGGTATGCACCATGCTTAAATGTTTTTGGAACTGCAGAATTTTACAACAAAGAAATGTACTTTGATGATGAAAAAAAATCATCCGGAACATGTAATTGGTAAAATCAGAACTCTACAATTATAAAATCATTGTTTCTAATTTTATAATATTTTGAATACCAATGGTAATTTGAAATTTTGAAAAGAAAAATTATTAGCACAGCTACTTTTTAAGTAACTTTAAAACGTTTTTATGCAAATACTGTAAAATATAAATTAGAAACAATGAATTTAGTACAACCAATTAACTTTAAGAAGTGGATAGAGGAACACCGCCATTTATTAAAACCTCCAGTAGGTAATAAGCAGGTATGGGATAATGGAGAATACATCGTTATGGTTGTAGGTGGACCTAATAATAGAAAAGATTATCATTATAATGAGACTCCTGAGTTTTTCTATCAGCTAGAAGGAAACATGATTCTAAAAATCATTGATAATAAAGGAGAAATGGTTGATGTTGAGATCAACGAAGGAGATATTTATTTATTACCAGCTAAAGTACCACACTCACCACAACGAAAAGAAAATACAGTTGGTTTAGTTATAGAATATCCAAGATCTGAAGGAATGCAAGATGCCTTAGAATGGTATTGCGAAAACTGTGGGACACCTTTGTACAGAGAAGAGTTTGCTTTAGATAATATTGAAACAGACATGCCAAAAATATTTGATACTTATTATTCAGACATAGAAAAGTGTACGTGTAGTAATTGCGGTACAGTAATGAAAGCACCAAATAAAGTTTAAAAACTTTATTTTATCATTATGTTCAATCATTATAACTTAACCGTAAAAACATTCAATAAAAAATGAAAGAAAGAAAACTACGTATCAACGGGCACTCACATTTACTTCCATATCCTGAAGAAATTCCTCAATATATGAAAGACAAAGGTATTTTTTGGGTAGATAAGGACAGAAAATATATGTTACAAAAAGATTGGAGTAGGCCAGTAACAGATTCGAGTTTCTTTCTAAATGAGAAGTTAGCTTGGATGGAATATTTCAAGATCGACCATGCTGTTGTACTTAACCTTTCACAACTCTATGGTAATGGTTTACGTTTGGAGGAAATGAAGCAAGCCTTACGTTTCCAAAATGATTTCAATGCTCGAATACAACAAGATTATCCAAGTAAGTTTACTTGTGGTTTTGTAGTACATCCAGGTTTTGTGAGAGGTGCTTGCTGGGAGATAGAACGTTGTGTAGAGCAATTAGGAATGAATCTATTGTGTTTGCCTACACATTACATGGATACCATTGGAACTTGGAGATGTATTTTTGATGAAGAAAATGAACCTATTTTCGAACTAGCAAACAAATACAATCTTGCTGTAGAAATCCACCCGTATGACGGAGAAAAATTTATAAAATTAGAAAATACAAGTTGGCGTTTTCATCTTATTTGGATGCTTGCTCAATGTGCTGATGCTTATCATTTTTTAACACTGAATGGATATTATGAGAAATATCCTAACATGCGTGTTTGTTTTGCACATGGCGGACAATTAGCACAAATCAATTTAGGTCGTAGAATTCAAGGTTTTGATGGTCGTCCAGATTTATTTGAAGATAAAGCACATCCACGCAAAGCTGTTGGGCACAAGAATATCTTTTTCGATACTTTAGTACACGATACAGGTTCTTTGGAGTTATTGATAAAAAATCAAGGAGTAAGTCAAGTATTAATAGGTTTAGATGATCCGTATCCACTTGGAGAAATGGAAAGTGAAATTCAATCATCTTATCCTGGGAAAATTTTAGACCTAGCTATAGACAGGAATATTATTACTGAAAATGATAGAGATGAAATGTGGCAATGTAATGTATTACAATGGCTTTTTGGAGATAATGAAGAAAAGAAAAAAGATTTAGTACACAAAATCTTAAATTAATTAATGTCTGAAGTAACGCAGTTTCACAACCTATCACATATTTTTATATCGCTAATAGGCGCCCTATTACTTTTAGCTATTTATTACAATATTAGAAAGCGCTTTAAGCAAGTATTAGAAGAAGGTAACACTACCAAACGAGTAGACAAAGGATTGCTATATTTTAGTTTAGGAATGTTAGTTTGGGTTGGCTCTGGTAGTTGGGCATTTATAGCAAATTATGGACTATTTCAAAATACATTAAGCTATCAAATAGGCGTTAATATTTTATCTACATTAAATAACTTGTTTTGGTTACTAGCACTGTATTATGTGCATGATGCGCCAAAATTTATCTATAGAAATGAGAAAAATGTTAGAATTATTTCAATCATCATAATTTTAGTAGCCTCATTAACTATATGTCTTTCAGTTTTTATAGAAAATGAATCTTTCAATGGAATAAAACTCATAGCATTTCCTGATTTCTTATTGACTACGTTTTTATGCTTTCTAATGGGAATCTCTTTTTACAGAACTTTTGTTTTTAGAGATTTAAAACTAGTAGCAATAATAGCTGTAGTAGTCGTTTTTTTACTGTTTATATCTCAATTGTCAGATGTATTTACATTATTAGATAACGATTTTGTAAATCAATTAATACGTATTATAACCAAAACATCATTAGTAGCTATCTTTTTAGTTTTAGCAACCAGTTGGGTAATACAATTAGCAAATACACCAAAACCAAACGAGATAAAAATTAAGTTTTTGGATTGGTCATTAATAGAATTAACTATTCCATCCAAAGGAATCATTCAAGAAAAAATAGATTTTGGTTCTAAAACTACACAATACAAAAACTTATTAAACTTTGCTTACAAGAGAAAATTTTTAGAACCTAATCAGCAAGTTATCATTGTGAATTCTGGCGGGGAAATAAAAAGCCAAACCTATATAACTAGAATCATAGATAATATGAATAGTATTTTACAACTTACCGAAGAAGACAAACTACAACGTAAAGATATTATAACTTTTGTAGGAGAAAGTAAGTATAGATTACGCGTATTGCCAGAGCATATTTTCATAGATACAGCATTGTTACAAGAATTTAAAAAAAATTTCTCTAGTTAAGTTGTTGATTTATAGAGTTACAAAAACTCACAACTACTTATTTTTTATTACAATTTAGAACAATGATTTTAAATAATTTGAGTG
>JAHDDQ010000038.1:24101-27292 GCA_020629275.1 Tenacibaculum sp.
ATATATTCGCTATAAATTATTTAAATATGAAAACTTACACGTCAACAAAGGATGTTTTTGGTCATCCGAGAGGTTTATTATACTTATTTTTTGCGGAGTTATGGGAACGCTTTTCGTTTTACGGAATGCGAGCATTACTTGTATTGTATATGACAAAACAGTTGTTATTCTCAGATAAAATGTCATTCGGTATATATGCAACTTATATGTCTTTAGTATATGTAACTCCTTTAATAGGGGGGATGTTAGCAGATGCTATTTTAGGATTTAGAAAAGCAATCATTTTAGGAGGAATATTAATGGCGTTAGGGCACTTTTTTCTCACTTTTGAAACTCCTTTATTTTTTTACAGTTCACTAGCGCTTATTATAATTGGTAATGGATTCTTTAAGCCCAATATATCATCTTTTGTAGGTGTCTTATATGAAGATAATGATACAAGACGCGATTCAGGATTTACAATTTTTTACATGGGTATAAATATTGGAGGTGCATTAGCTCCTTTATTATGTGCATGGTTAGCAGAAGTTTTTGGTTGGCATTATGGCTTTATTTTAGCAGGCATAGGAATGTTGATAGGACTTTTGGTTTTTAGAAAAGGATTACAAAAAGAGGTATTTCAAGATCATGGACTTATTCCAAATAAATCAAGGTATGATGAAAAAAAATTTGGAATTAAACAGGGTAATTTAATAGTCATAGGAGCATTTTTAGCCGTTCCTATTTTTGCGCTAATTATTAAATTCTATCAATTTGAACATTATCTAATAAGTATAGTAACTTTCTTTTTAATATTATACTCAATTAATATTCTTAAGAAAGTTACTAAAAATGAGCGTAAAAAGTTGTTGGTAGCAGTATATTTTACAATTTTATACACTTTGTTTTCTGCTATTTTTGAACAAGCAGGAAGTTCGCTAACATTGTTTGCCGACAGAGCAGTTAATTTAATAAGATTAAATGCAGCCCAAACAAACAGTTTAAATTCCGGTTTCATTATCCTATTAGCAATACCATTTTCTTTATTGTGGACGTATTTGAGTCGTAAAAATAGAAATCCAAACTCCGTAATAAAGTTCGGAGCAGGATTATTTTTTTTAGGTTTAGGTTTTGTAGTATTTGGGATGTCAGCACATCAAGCAAATGAGTTTGCTAAAACACCCATGTTTTATTTAATACTAGGAACTTTTGTATATACTATCGGTGAGCTATGTTTGTCTCCAATAGGATTATCAAAAATAACAGAATTATCACCTATAAAGTATAGTTCCTTTATAATGGGAGTATGGTTTTCAGCTAATTTTTTTGGACACTTTTTTGCAGGAAAAATAGCAAACTTAACCACAATAAAATTAGGAGAGCCAAGTGTCTTTTCTGAAGGTATTTTTGGAAGCATAACGGAATTAATAACAGGACTATCGCCAAATATAATTGCAATTCAATCTGAAGATTTTCAGCAATTATTTAGCTATGTATCGGTTTACGCTAACTTCGGAATAATTTCAATTTTGCTAGGTATTACGGTAATATTAATATCTAATCCTATCAAAAAAATGATGCAGAACGTGTGTTAAATATGTGAATAATAAAAAAACTCAAGAGAAGTATCTTAGATACTTCTCTTGAGTTTTTTTATAAAAATTATATTTTATGTTTAGAAAGTTGAAACAACATTAATTGTTACTTCACTCCATGTTTTAGATACTCCGTCCGCACCTTTATGTAATTCTTTACAAGCTACATTTAAAGACTCAACAGCGTTTCTGGCGTTCCATTTTTCGATATCCATTACGGTTTTCATTGTAAAAACATTTCCTTCTATAGTATATTCAAAAGGAAGTTTTTCTGTAACACCGTTCATGGTAAATTCAGCAGATCCTTTAGTATCGTCATTTAAAGAAAGTTTTCCAGTTAAATTGATGGTGTTTTCCATAACTCCAAAAAAGAATTTTTGAATTTTATAGTTACGACTATTATCTTTAGTTTCAATACCGCTAACAGGAATTTTAAATTCTACTCCATTCATCGCTTCTTTAACAGAGTTTCCTTCTCCACCTTTAAGTACTTCTATTTTGGTGAAAACACCCTTTACAGGAACTTTTTCAGTTGTTTTATAAGCAGTGAAATTGATGTCATTTTTAGCTGTTTTCAAAGAAAATGCTGCAGAAGATTTTTCTTCTTCTTTTACAGTTTTAGTTTCTTTTTGGTCTTCTTTTTTAGCTTCAGTTTTACACGAAGTCATTTGTAAAGTTAAAATACATAAACAAATTGTAGATAAAATTTTTTTCATTATTTTTATTTTAAAGTAGCGTTAACGAGTTCAATATATTTTTGTTTTGCTTCATCAGCAGTCATACCATTTAATTGTATCCAAGCATTAAACTTAAAAGCACTACGAATATTATCTTCTGTATTCAAAGAAAAGCTATCACCTCTTGTTGCCTGTTTATAATACGCATATAATCGCAATAAATTGTCAGGAGCGATATCTTCTTTAGTGACGGATACTCTTTGTACGGCTTTTTCAAATAAATCGTTTAACCTAGAGTTCATTTTATGATATAAAAAAATGGATATACAAATATACGAAGGGAGCAAGGAAAAACAAACTATCTAATCGATCTAAGAGTCCACCGTGACCAGGCATAATTGTTCCGCTATCCTTTACATTTGCTTGACGTTTAAATTTGCTTTCAATTAGATCACCTAAAGTTCCAAATACAGATACTATGATTGATATAGCAATCCAGTTAAGTAGAGTAAAATTTGTCGAGAATCTAGCGATAATTAAACTAGCTAATACAGAAAAAATAAAACCTCCAACAAATCCCTCAATTGTTTTTTTAGGAGAAATACGTTCAAAAAGCTTATGTTTCCCAAAATTTTTACCCACTAAGTAAGCAAAACTATCATTAGTCCATATTAGAAGAATAATGAAAATAACTAAATTAGGTTGGTAATTATTATTTTTGAAGGGTAAATAAGCTAAGAAAAAGAATGAAAGTACAATGTACAAGCATTGTAATAAAAGTCGTTGAGCGCCTCTTAATTGAAGGTAAGATTTAGAATATAAATTCAGTATTAAATAAGATGCTTTTAATAAACATATTATCAATAGAAATAATATAATATTGGTTTGAATTAATTTAAAATACGAAGCAATTACTAATCCAAAAATTAAAGTATAGTAT
>JAHDDQ010000039.1 GCA_020629275.1 Tenacibaculum sp.
TTTTTCGCTCAACCAAAGCGAATCTTTTCTTAAATAGAGTTCCCAAACTGATTTTCATATACATTTAAAGAATTTTATATTTTGTATTAATTTAAAAATACTCGAAAATGTATCTATAACTTAACAATACTCCAAAGTCTAATATTATTAATAGATTTAAAGACAATATTTATATATTTGAGTATTACGTGATAAATATACACCCTTTTTTCGTGTTAACAAATAAAAAGCACCCTTTTTTCGTTTTTTAAAATTATGAGTATAGATATTGATAGTGACTTTGTAAAAAAACTAAGAAAGAAGCAACGATTGAATCAATCTGAACTAGCTGATTTAATTGGTGTTTCAACTCGAACAATTCAAAATTGGGAAGGAAAAAAAAGAAATATACCTGAATGGGCAAAACTTACGCTACAAAATATTGAAAAGGGAATCTATTTAAAACAGAATGAGATAGAGGATGAATTAACTGCTGAAGAAGTAAATATATTATCAAATTTAATTTTACTCAAAGAGGATAAGATTATGAAATTATCTTTTTTTGAAAAGTGGTTAAAAGAAAAATTACTAAAAGCTAAAGTCGAAGCTGTAGAAAAATATAAAAATGAAAATTAATTAACTCAAATATAGCTTCTTAAGTTGGTGTTCAAGGCTTTGTATGTTTTTGTCTAATTCTTCTATCCTTTTAAGTTTATGTATCGATCTTTTAAAATTTAGCTTTAATTTTTCAAAGTCTATGTTATTATTAGAATTAGAAATCTCTTTGTAATCATCTAATATATTTTCAAAAATCAACAATCCCTGAACCAAAGAAATTTCGGACTTTTTAATTTTAATATATAATTCATTGATTTCTTTTTCTAGATCAAAAATTGTTTTCATAGCTTAGTTAGTATATTTTTCATTGAATAGGTCTATTATTTCGAATCCTTTGTTGATGAAGTTTTCATTAGCTAAAGTTTCTTTCCTCTTCTTTTCTTTTATACTTTCGATAAAGCTAAATGAATGCTTAACAATCATAACAGAGGCTATACTTAAAAAGCCTATTGCTATGTAATACCAGTTTTTTGGGAAGTCAGCTCTATACCATAAAGCCCAAATTAGTAAGTAGAAAGATATTAAAGTTGAAAAAAAGGAGATCAGACCTATTATTTTTTTAATAAAATCATTTTCGATTTTAGTGGAACAGTAAAGCAGTAGCGATGAGATGTACAATAAAAGAAGTGGTAAACCTATGGCAAACCACATTCTTCTTTTAGATGAATAACCAAAATAAGTATATTTTTTTCTTATTAGTTCGTATTCTTGTTTAGATATTTGATCTAATTTAAATTTTTTCTTAGCTTCTTGATAAGTACTATTAGTTTCATTGGAAACAAGCATATTTAAGAAGGGAGCTGAGAAGAAAAATAATGATATCATAAATATTAAACTAATCCCTATCGTCTGGAAGTTCAATATCGTCTTTATCGATTTGGTTAATTTCAAATTCATCAGGTATAGAATTCTTATTTTCTAATTCTTTTCTTTCTTGTAATTCTTTAGATAAATCAGTGCAATTTGTTAATGTTGTTAAACTAATTACTACTGAAAAAATTAAGACTGCTTTTTTCATTTTACTTTGTTTTTAAATTAATACAAGAGTAAATATAAAACAGTATTAATGTTTTATTAAAAATTTTAGAATATAACGAGAAATAAAATTCTAAGTGTAATTCCTTGAATAGAAAGTGTGTAACATATTTGATTTTATTTCGGGGTTAATTCTAAATATTTTACAATATTTATTTTGCTAATATAGATAAAATCTTGTTTAGTAGTATTTTTCTTAATAAATAGATGCGTTGTTTCTTTGAAAAAAGAATGGAATAGATTCAATTAATTTTAGAAGAGATTAAGCCTGTGGGGGCTATGTAGAATTTTAATTAATTAAACTAAATTAGAATTAAAAGTAGTTTTAGAAGTCTTTTACTTTCCCTTCTCCTTTCCTTTGTAAAATATAAAACCCTTAAAAACAATTTTTTAAGGGTTTTAAAAGTGGTCCCACATGGGCTCGAACCATGGACCCCCTGATTATGAGTCAGGTGCTCTAACCAACTGAGCTATAGGACCAGTAAAATGGATTGCAAAAATAAAAACTTTTTTGAAATATTAGTGCTTTTTTTAAACTTTTCTAAACATTAAATTTTCACTGAAATTTTTTAATCCTTTTCTTGCAGATTCTGAGATGTTTAGCTTTTCTAAATAATTAAAAGATTTTTCTGTGTATTCTTTAATTAACGCTTGAGTTAAGTTTGGAATATCATTTTGTTCGAAAATTCTAGTAACTTCAATAATTTTAATAGAATTGTCGTCTAGCTTTTGATTGTAAAAATATTTTAGTTTTTCTTTATCCCCATTGCTTGTAACTTCCAGAGATTTCAAATACAAATAGGTTTTTTTATTTTCTATAATATCACCCCCGATTTGTTTACCAAAAGTTTCTGGATTACCAAATGTATCTAATAAGTCATCTTGTAGCTGAAAAGCAATACCAAGATTTAAACCATAATTATAAATTAATTCACATTCTTCATCAGATGCTTCAGCTACTATGGCACCCATTTTAAGTGCTGCGCCAACTAGTACAGATGTTTTAAGGGTAATCATTTTTATATACTCTGTAATAGTAACATCATTACGAGTTTCGAAATCAACGTCAAGTTGTTGCCCATCGCAAACTTCAATAGCGGTTTTACTAAATAATTTAGCTAGTTTTTGAAAAACTCTAGGTTTGTAATTCTCAAAGTATTGATATGCCAATATTAGCATAGCATCACCAGACAGTATTCCAGTATTTGTATCCCATTTTTCATGAACAGTTTCTTTTCCTCGTCTAAGAGGAGCTTCATCCATGATGTCGTCATGAATAAGGGTGAAATTATGAAATGTTTCTACAGCCATAGCAGCTGGTAAAGCCTTTTCATAATCACTTGAAAAAATATCCGAAGCAATAAGTGTTAAAACTGGTCTTAGCCTTTTACCTCCTAATTGTAATATATATGAAATTGGGTCATACAAATTTCGAGGTTCTCGATTAAAATCTTGCGTATTCAAGTAATGTATAAAAGCTTCTTGATAATTAATAATATCCAAAATTATTTTTTTTGTAAAAATAAAGTAATTAAATGTAAGAACTAAAGTCAATGTTAAAAAAACATTAAAACTTAGGAAACTTTTTTTGTTTCTAAAGTTTCCTTGTGTACATTTGCAAAGTATTATGAGAGATAAAATTTTAGAAAAAGCAGGAGAGTTATTCTTAAACTTAGGGTTTAAGAGTGTAACAATGGATGATATTGCAAGAGAACTTGGTATATCTAAAAAGACACTATATAAGTATTTTTCGAACAAAGCATCTTTAGTATCTGCATCAACAGATACCATTCAACAATCGATAGCAGATAAAGTTTCATTAATTAAAAGCAAGCATTACAATGCAATAGAAGAAGAATTCATGATTAAAGCTATTTTTAAAGAAATGTTTAAGAATGCGAAAGGATCTCCAATGTATCAATTAAAAAAGTATTACCCAGAGATCTATGCTAAGCTGATGGATAAAGAAGTTTGCATATTTGAAGAGTGTAATTCTGATAATTTAAAGAAAGGGATAGAACAAGGCTTATATAGAAGTGAAATAGATATGCAAATGACTATGAATTTCTACTTCACTTTAATTTTTGGAATATTCGATAGCGATTTATTTGTTAAAGAAATGAAAGAACTGGTTGAGATAGAATATAAAGTCTTAGAGTATCATATAAGAGCTATTGCTACTGAAAAAGGATTAAAAGAGTTAGAAAAACAATTAGAAATTATAAACCAAAACAAATAATCGAAATGAAAAAATACATACTAAGTGTATTTGTGTTCTTTTTAATAGGTGCTTTGATGGCCCAAGAAAAAGAAATTCGCATGACTATGGAAGAAGCTGTAGATTATGCTATAAAAAATAACTACAACAATCAAATTGCAGCCAACAATATAGAAGCTGCAGAAGAGAAAAAATGGGAGACTACTACCATAGGATTGCCACAAATTAATGGTAAAGTAGATTATCAATATTGGCTGAAGCAACAAATATCATTAATACCTGCAGAAGTTTTTGGAGGAATGGAAGGTGATTTTGCTGAAGTAGTATTTGGTACTAAACAGAATGTTAACGCAGCGGTTACCTTAAATCAATTACTATTTGATGGTTCTTATTTGGTAGCATTACAATCTGCAAAAACATATTTAAAAATCTCAAAACAAGCAAAGGAGAAAACTGAACTAAGTACAAGGGAAGCAGTAATTAATGCATATGGAAATGTATTAGTAGCTGAAAAATCGATAGCAATTCTTGAAAATAATAAGAAAATTTTATCTAAGAGTTTGTCTGAAACTGAAAAGATCTACGAAAACGGATTAACGGAATTAGAGAATGTAGAGCAACTTCAAATTACGTTAGGTAATCTAGAAAATAATTTGAGAAATACGATCAGATTAAAAAAGATAGGTTATCAAATGTTAGATATAGCACTTGGAAATGTTAAAAACCAGAAAATTATATTAACTGATACCTTAGAAAATTTAGTTTTTCAAAATACAGATTTATCATTAATATCGAAGTCATTTAATATCGAAAAACACATAGACTATAAAATGGCTAAGAATAATACTCAAGTGAATGAATTAATGGTTAAACTTGAAAAAAGTAAAGCACTGCCATCACTTTCAGCTTTTATAAATTATGGAGTTAATGCAAATTCAGAAAGTTTTACTTTTTTTGATGGAGATCAAAACTGGTTCGATTACTCATTACTAGGTGTTTCGCTAAATGTTCCGATTTTTAGCAGCTTTGCAAGGAAATCCAGAACAGCACAAGCCAAAATAGAATTAGAGAATTCTTTAATACAATTACAAGAAGTAAAGCAGAAACTAAATCTACAGACAGAAAGGGCTAAAAGTGAATATCAATTGAGTTTAGAAAACTATGAAACTGCTAAGAAAAACTTAAATCTGGCAGAGCGTATCGAAAAGAAACAACAAATAAAATTTTTCGAGGGAATTTCATCAAGTTTTGATTTATCACAGGCTCAAAATCAACTTTACACACAGCAAAGTAATTATGTACAATCTATGTTAAACGTAATTGCTAAAAAAGCACAATTAGAAACAGCATTAAACATACCAATAAACAACTAACTCAAATGAGAAAGATTTTCATATTCGCAATAGTAACAGCTTTTATAACATCATGTGGAAGTAAAGGCGAACAGTCAGTAGAAGATGTCATTGAAACAAAAGATCTAAAATTGATTAGAGCAAAAAAGAAAGAACTAGACAAAGAAAGTCAAGATATTTCTGACCAAATAAAATTATTAACTGCTGAAATTTCAAAGCTAGATACTAATAAAAAAGTTCCTTTAATAACTACAATCATAGCCAAAGAGGCACCTTTTATGCATTATTTAGAATTACAAGGTAGTGTTCAAACGAAGAAGAACGTTTTAGTATATCCTGAGGTACCAGGACAATTATTACGAATTTATGTTAAAGAAGGACAACGTGTTGCAAAAGGACAAATGTTAGCTAGAATTGATGATGGCGGAATGTCTAATCAACTAGCACAATTAGAAACAAATACAGCATTAGCCAAAACAACATATGAACGACAAAAGCGTCTTTGGGACCAGAAAATAGGTTCTGAAATTCAGTTTTTACAAGCAAAAGCAAGTTTTGAGTCACAAACAAATGCTGTAGACAATTTACGTAAAAGCTTAGGTAAGTTTGTGATAAGAGCGCCTTTTGCAGGAGTTGTAGATGATATAATTAAAGAACAAGGAACTGTTGTTGCTCCTGGAATGGGAGCAGAGATTTTCAGGATAGTGAATTTGAGTGATATGTATATAGAAACTGATGTTCCAGAAAGTTATATAGCTTCAGTAAAGAAAGGAAAAAGTGTTGAAGTTGAATTTCCGATTCTAGGAAAAACTGTGGATTCAAAAGTTCGTCAAGCGGGTAATTTTATAAATCCTGCAAACAGAACATTTAAAGTTGAGGTTGGAGTACCAAATAAAGATCAAACTATTAAACCTAATCTAACAGCTAAACTTAAGATTAATGATTATACCAACCCTAATGCTATTTTAATACCTCAAAGTATCGTTTCTGAGAATGCAAAAGGAGAACAATATGTATACGTAGTAGATAAAGTTAAAGATGCTAAAGGTACTGCTAAACAAATTGTAATTAACACAGGAAAAACTCAAGGAGACAACATTGAGGTAGTTAAAGGAATAAGTAACGGGATGCAAATTATTAATGAAGGATCTCGTAGTGTTAAAAATGACCAAGAGGTAAAGATTTTACAACTAGCCAAATAATAAAAAAATAATCTGATGACAGACCAGCAAAAAAAGGTAGATAAGGAATTTGGCTTATCTACTTGGGCAATTAATAATAAAACCACCATTTATGTAATGATGGTGATTATTTTCTTTCTTGGGATTTCGGCATTTTTAAATATGCCACGTGAAAATTTTCCCGAGATAAAAGATACTAAGATCTATGTAAATTCTATTTTCCCAGGGAATACCGCTGAAGATATAGAAAAACTTATTACCGATCCTTTAGAAGATGTTTTAAAGACAGTGAGTAATGTTACTAAAGTAACATCAACGTCACAAGAGAATGTATCTATGGTAGTTCTGGAGTTTAGTGACAAATTAACGATAGAACAAGCCAAACAAAAAGTTAAAGATAAAGTTGATGAAAAAGTATCAGGAGAAGATTGGCCAACCTTCAACGGAGCCAAGGTTGAACCTAATGTTTTCGAACTTAACATCTCTGAAGAAACTCCGATTTTAAATATTAATATTTCTGGAGACTATACTGTGGAGCAGCTGAAAAAATATGCTGAATATTTACAGGATGAAATCGAAGATTTAGATGAAATTAAAAAAGCTGATATACGTGGAGCAGAAGACAAAGAGGTTGAAGTAGCAGTTGACGTTCATAAAATGATGGCTGCAAAAGTAAGTTTTCAAGACGTATTACAAGCTATTGGAGGAGGTAACGCTACGGTTTCTGCTGGTAATATTATTTCAAGCGGGCAACGTAGAACAATTAGAGTTATTGGTGAAATAGAAAAACCTAATGAGCTTGATAATTTTGTAGTAAAATCTGAAAGAGGGAATTCAATTTATTTGAAAGATGTAGCGACGGTTACTTTCAAAGACAAAGATAAAACCACGTACGCAAGAGAGTTTGGAAAAACTGTCGTAATGCTTGATGTAAAAAAGAGATCAGGTGAGAATATGGTAGCAGCAACAGATAAAATCAGAGATCTTGTTAAAGAAGCTCAAGAAAATGTTTTGCCTTCCAATCTAAAAATATCCATTGTAAATGACCAATCAGCAAAAACTATTGGTCAGGTAGACGATTTAGTAAATAATATAATTTTTGGAGTAATATTAGTTGTTACAGTATTAATGTTTTTCCTTGGATTAAAGAACGCGCTATTTGTTGGTTTCGCAATACCAATGTCAATGTTTATGTCGCTTATGATATTAAACTTGATGGGTTACACTATGAATACAATGATTCTTTTTGGACTTATTATGGGGCTAGGAATGTTAGTAGATAATGGAATTGTTGTTGTTGAGAATGTATACCGTTTAATGGACGAAGAAGGAATGAGTAGGCTGGAAGCTGCGAAGAAAGGTATTGGAGAGATTGCTTTTCCAATTATTATCTCTACAGCTACAACCGTTGCAGCATTTATACCTTTAGGTTTATGGCCAGGTGTTATGGGACAATTCATGGTATATTTCCCAATTACATTATCGGTAGTATTAGGGTCTTCCTTATTTGTAGCTATTTTCTTTAATTCAGTCTTGGTATCTCAGTTCATGAGTACTGAAGATCGTAATATGCCACTTAAACGACTAATTACAATATCTTCTGTTCTGGGAGTTTTAGGTCTAATAATACTTATTTTCGGTGGAAGTATTCGTCCACTAGGAACATTATTAATTTTTGCGGCTGCTAATTTCTGGATCTACAGATTTGTTTTACGTCCAATGGCTAATAAATTTCAATTAGTTGTATTGCCAAGATGGGAACGTTTTTACGAACGAATGATAAGCGGTTCGTTAAAAGGATGGAGACCATACGTAATTACAATAGTAACAACATTATTATTAGTTATTGCTTTTATGGGTTTTGGAGCTTCAATAGGTCAAAAACGTACTAAAATAGAATTCTTCCCAGACAATACACCCAATCAAATTATTGTTTATGCTGAATATCCTGAAGGAACAGATATAGAGAAGACTAATGCAATAATGAAAGATTTAGAGCAACGCGTGAGTGATGTTATAAATAAAGAAGCTTATGTCGATGGAGATTATAATTTTCTAGTAGAAAGTTCTATTACACAAGTAGGTGCTGGTTCTGGTAATCCACAAACAGATGGTGGATCTACAGCAGAAATGCCACACAGAGGTAAAGTAGTAGCATCTATGCGTGAGTATAAGTTTAGAAGAGGAACAGACAGTAAGGAGTTGAAGAGAAAAATAACTGAAGCTTTAGAAGGTGTATATCCCGAAGATTTATCGATATCTGTAGAAAAAGATCCCGTAGGACCTCCTGCAGGATATCCAATTAATATTGAGCTAGAAGGAGAGGATTACACTGAGTTAATTGAAGTAGCTGGTAAAATGAAAGATTTCATAAACTCTAAATCAATACCTGGTATAGCAGAATTAAAAATTGATGTGAATAAAGCTAAACCAACAATGTTAGTTGATGTTGATAGGAAGAAAGCAGGAGAACTAGGTGTAAGTGCTTCACAAATTGGAAGTCAATTAAGAAATTCAATTTTTGGTTCAAAAGCAGGAGTCTATAAAGAAGATGGTGAAGATTATGATATTTATGTTCGTTTTAACAAAGAAAACAGATACAACACAAATGTTCTATTTGATCAAACAATTACCTTCAGAGATATGGCTAGCGGCCAAGTAAAATCAATACCTGTGTCTACATTAACAGAGAAGGATGATACACCAGATTTTGGTTTTAGCGCAATTAAGCATAAAGCTGGAAAACGTGTTGTAACTATATATTCTGCATTAGCGCCAGGATTTACAGATGCAGCTGCAATTGTAGAAAAAATTCAAAAAGAGACAAAGACATTTACAGAATTACCATCTTCAATCAGTGTAGATTATACAGGGCAGATAGAGGAACAAGATAAGCAAATGAAGTTCTTAATGGGAGCTTTTTTTACTGGACTTGGGTTAATTTTCTTGATTTTGATCTATCAGTTCAATTCAATTTCTAAACCGGCAATTATTATGTTTGCTATTTTCTTAAGTTTAATCGGCGTGTTTGGAGGAATCGTTATTTCAGGTTCATCATTTGTAATTATGATGACGATGATGGGAATTATTTCTTTAGCTGGTATTGTTGTTAATAATGGTGTTGTATTGTTAGACTACACTGAACTTTTAATCAATAGAAAGAAAGTTGAACATGGTTTAGAAGAAAACGAATATGTTGACGTAGAGACATTAAACAAAGCAATAATTAAAGGAGGTAAAGCTCGTTTACGTCCTGTATTATTAACAGCTATAACGACAATTTTAGGATTGATTCCTCTTGCGACAGGATTAAATATTAACTTTTTCACGTTAATTAGCGAGTTGAATCCTCATATTTATGTAGGTGGGGATAATGTTATTTTCTGGGGACCTCTAGCTTGGACAGTTATTTATGGGTTGATTGTAGCAACATTTTTAACATTAATTGTTGTTCCTATTTTATTCTATTTAATTACACGTTTCAAAATGTGGATACGAAGTAGCATAGTATAAATTCAGTTACTAATTCATAATGTAAAAAAAGGCTAAAAGTTAATTAATTTTTAGCCTTTTTTATATATGAGATATTTGTATACAATGCTATGTACAATATTTCATGTTTATTTTACCTTTGTAGCAATCATATAAAATAGAGCAAATAGTACATGAAGTGAAAAAAGAGAAAAGCTTTACAATAGAAGAAATAAAAAGAAAGCTAGAACAATATTGTGTTTATCAAGATAGGTGCCACAAAGAAGTAGAAACGAAATTAAAAGAATTTAAACTCATAACAGAAGCCAGAGAATTGATTCTTCTACATTTATTGGAACATAATTTTCTGAATGAAGAACGTTTTTCCAAGAGCTTTGCTAGAGGTAAATTCAGAATAAAAAAATGGGGTAAGCAAAGAATAATTCGAGAATTGAGGTTTAGAGAAATATCAGCTTATAATATAAAAACTGCGCTATCAGAAATAGATGAAAAAGAATATATTCAGACGATTAATGAACTAGTTATTAAAAAGAATGAATCGATTGATGAGGTTAATATATTTAAGAAAAAGAAAAAAGTAATAGATTTTTTACGTTATCGAGGTTATGAGAGTAATTTGATTTTCGAAGTTGTGAATACTTACATCTGCTAAATTATAATATTTGACAGACTTTATGTTACTTCCCAGAACCAGACACTTACTCTTTATCGAGGTCAAAAAAATCATCTAAGTTAAGTTCCTTATCAAATTTTTTCTTGCTGTAAACGGTGTTTATTTTTTGATTGAAGCTATTAAAAACAAGAAATACTTTATCTATTTGACTATTAACTTCATCAGCTTTTATGGCTGGAATTAGAGCCATGTCTACCAAACGAAGTACTTCATTCTCTAAAACATTAGTTCTAGAAACAACAGCATTAGTTTTTAGATCATCGTATCGGATACTGTCTTTTAGGTTTTTAGTTAATTTTTGTAATTCAATAGACATGTCCAAGGCCTCGTTTGGACTCACATTGGTATATCTTTCAAAAAAATCATTCAATTCGTTATATTCTTTCCAATTACCAATCTCTTTTTTTGAAAGTTCAGATAATTCAGCCGACTTTTTATGTTTCACTTTAATACTCATTTCAGGCTTCTTAGTATCTACTGTTACAGTTTGCACCTGTTTTTTGCAACCTAATAATAACAATGGAATTAAAGTTAAAAAGAGTATATGTTTAAACATCGGATTCATGAAATTTTGATACAAAAATACATTTTTAATTTTTTGAAAATAATTAAGTAAAAGTTAAAGGTTATTAATCAATAGTTTACTGGTTTGTTTTTATCAAAAGTTAAAAATTAACAAAAGAATATTATGAAATTCTAAATTTATTAACTTTGTAAACCTTAAAAAATATACATTTAGAAATGAGTGAGACCATTTTGATTATTGGAGCTTGTGGGCAAATAGGAACAGAACTAACACATAAATTACGCGTTTTACACGGAAGTGAAAGCGTAATTGCTTCTGACATTAGAGAAGGCAATTCTGAATTGATGAATTCAGGACCTTTTGAAATAGTAGATGCGACAAATAAAGCTCAGATATTGGATGTTGTTAGTAAGTATAAAATAACTCAGGTTTATCTAATGGCAGCTATGCTTTCTGCAACAGCAGAAAAGTATCCGCAAAGAGGTTGGGATTTAAATATGACATCATTATTAATTGTACTTGATTTAGCAAAAGAAAAGTACATAAATAAGGTATATTGGCCTAGCTCAATAGCAGTCTTCGGAGAATCATCGCCAAAGATAAATACACCACAATCAACAATAATGGAGCCTTCTACCGTTTATGGAATGAGTAAGGTGGCTGGAGAGCATTGGTGTAATTATTATCATAAAAAATATGGTGTAGATGTAAGAAGTTTACGTTATCCAGGTATTGTAAGTTGGAGAACAAAACCTGGTGGAGGAACAACAGATTATGCAGTTGATATTTATTTCAAGGCAATAGAAGAAGGTGCTTATGAGTGTTTTTTAGAAGAGAATACTCGTTTACCGATGATGTATATGGATGATGCTATTGAGGCAACTATAAAAATCATGCAGGCAAATGTTGTTGATGTTTCCGTAAAAACATCTTATAATCTTGCAGCGATGAGTTTTACACCGAAAGAGGTTGTTAGCGAAATACAAAAATATATACCAGAATTTCAAGTCTCTTATAAACCAGATTTTCGACAAGAAATAGCAAATTCTTGGCCTCAAATTATCGATGATACCAAAGCCAGGGAAGATTGGGAATGGAAGCATAAATTTGATTTAACTACGATGACAAAGGATATGTTACGTAACATTCAATCTCAAAATAATGAGTTCGTAAAGACGGTGTAAGTATAGCATATTTATTTCGTCTTAGATTAGGTAATATGGATTCAAAAGAAATGAAAGAAATTATAATAGATAGTCTTAGCAAGGCGATTACTTATGCTGAATACAGAACATTAGTTTCAGAATTATTAATAGAAGGTAAATCAACTGGAGATACGCAGTCAGAAGCTCTTTATAAATATAGTTTACTAAACGATAGAAGAATGAAACGTTTAGATAAAACCTCAAAAATTAGTGAAGAAACTGAAGAACGTTTAGCGAACTTACAGTCACCCCAAACATGGTTAGTAATAACAGAAGGGTGGTGTGGAGATGCAGCTCAGAACTTACCAGTGCTTAATAAATTAGCACACAATAACGAAAATATTGACTTGCAAGTAGTTTTGAGAGATGAAAACTTAGAGTTAATGGATAAGTTTTTAACCAATGGAGGAAGATCTATTCCAAAATTAATAGCTTTAGATGAAGAAAAAAATGTATTATTTACATGGGGTCCAAGGCCATCAACTGCTACAAAAATGATAGCAGATTATAAGAAAGAAAACGGAGTTGTAGATGCCGTTATCAAAGAAGAACTTCAGGTGTGGTATAACAAGAACAAAGGAAATAACGTACAAGAAGATATCATTTCATTATTAAGTAATTAAAAGTTGTGCTTAATTAAATGTAAACCACCTAACATTATTGTTAGGTGGTTTTTGTTTTATCTATATTTGCCAAATGTTCGTAGACTCCAAAGAATTATCAGAAGAAGCTAGGGTATGGGTATATCCAAGTAGCAGGAAGTTTTATCCGCAAGAAATAGATGACTTAAAGTCTAAACTCAAAGAATTTGCTAATAATTGGATTGAAGATGAAGAGGCCTTAGTTTCTTGTGAACTTATTCATGAAAGGTTTGTGGTATTTTATATTGAAGAAAATATAACAATTACAAATGCTTATTTAAATGAAAAAGTAGCCTTTATTATTCAGCTTCAGGAAATATATGAAATAGAGCTTCTCGATAAGATGAATGTTTGCTTTAAACAAGGAGAGTTTATACAATATAAAGATGTTAAAGCATTTAAAAAATTACTAAAGAATAGAGCAGTATCTAGTAAGGCAATAGTGTTTGATAATCTAGTTCAAACAAAATATGAATTAAAACATTATTGGGAAGTACCAATCACAGAAAGCTGGTATAATAGAATGCTGTAAAATATTAACGAAAACTAAAAGTATTCTTAACGAAAAATTAAAAGATTTTTCAGACTTTAGTATTTAAATCAAATTTATTTTAGTTGTATATAATTTACACACTGTTTTAAAATTTATTTGATGTACTGAGTTTTAAGATTATAGTTTCCTGTGGTTTAGTATTAGTCTAATTTATTGTGTGTTGATAAAATTCTATTAATCTTTCATTAAAAAATAGTTGAATCAATGTTATCAAAATATTTTTAATTCATTATAAGTTATCACAGTATATTTGTCGTCAATTATTTAAATTATAAAACAATATGAAAAGAAAGCTACCATTTTTAGTCCTTATAGGGACGTTATTTTTTGCTATTCAACTTAAAGCAAACAATCTAATTAAAGGTTCTTTAACATCAACATTAACTGTTACAGAAGTTTCATGTAATAATTCTTCAAATGGAGAAATATTAATTCAAGTAGCAGGAGGAGTTGCACCTTATACATTCGAGTTGTTAGATGAATTAACAGGTGTGTTAATAGATTCAACCACGGGTGTGTCAGACGGGATATTTACTAATTTACCGGCAGGAACATACAATGTGAACGTTACGGATAGCAATAACGAATCAACGATACAGCAAGTAACAATTACCGAACCAACACCAATAGCTGTTACAACAAATGTGACATCTTCATCTTCAACAGCACAGACAGGAGTTTTTGAAATTACTGCTGTAGGAGGAATACTTCCTTACGAATATAGTATCGATGGAGGTACAACTTATGTTACTAATAATGTATTTACAGGATTGCCAGCTGGAGCATATACTATTATTGTTAGAGATGCTAATTTGTGTACAGGTAGTATAGCAGGAATAATTGACGAAATTCCCCCACTAAATTTAAACATAAATATTACGAATGAAGTTTTATGTGCAGGTGGAGCAGACGGAGAAATAGTAGTTACAGCAACAGGAGGAGTTATGCCTTATACATTTGAGTTGTTAAATGAAGTAACAGGTATGTTAATAGATTCAACCACAGGTGGAGTAGACGGGATATTTACTAATTTATCGGCAGGAATATACAATGTGAACGTTACGGATAACAATAATGAATCTACGACACAGCTAGTAACAATTACCGAACCAACACCAATAGCTGTTACAACAAATGTGACATCTTCATCTTCAACAGCACAGACAGGAGTTTTTGAAATTACTGCTGTAGGAGGGACACTTCCTTACGAATATAGTATCGATGGAGGTACAACCTATGTTACTAATAATGTATTTACAGGATTGCCAGCTGGAGCTTATACTATTATTGTTAGAGATGCTAATGGGTGTTTAATTACTGAAACAGGATTCATTGGTGAAGAATTAGTTGTTTTAGATGATGCTGTTACGACATCACAAAATATATCCATAGCAATAGAGATGTTAATGAATGATTCTAACATTCCTTCAGATGCTAGCCTAACAGTTAGTTTGCCATCGAATGGAACTGCTCGTATTGAAGATAACGGAACTACAAATAATATTTTAGATGATACTATCTTTTACGTGCCAGATTTTGACTTTGTAGGAACAGATAATTTTATATATCAAGTAACGGAGACTAACGGTAATCAATATACTGCTTCGATTTCAGTAACCGTTATTCCAAATTCAACTTTAATTTTAAACGATGACCTTGTAATTACATCTGAAAACTCATCAATAATAATTGATGTACTTTCAAATGATTCAGGAATTCCAGTAGAAGGCTCATTATTATTCACAAACCCTAATAATGGAACCTTAACAATAGACGATTCAGGAACACCAAACATTATAAACGATGATGTTATTACATATACACCAAATAGTGGTTATTTAGGTGTTGATATTTTTACATACTCAGTTTGTGATACTAACTCTCCTCAAAATTGTGATTCAGCAATAGTTAACGTAGAAGTGAATGAAATAAATATAGATATTACAGTATCGTCTTCAGGGATTTCATGTTTTGGAGCTTCAGATGCATCACTAATAATATCTGTTTCTGGAGGAACACCTCCATATACTTATGAACTTACAGACGGAGGCGGTAATCCAATAATGAATAGTGCTTCCAATATTTTTAATAATTTATCGGCAGGAGGTTATCAAGTAAAAGTAACGGACAGTAATATGGTAAGTAGTTTATCTGAAGGACTTATAATAACAGAACCTTCGGAATTACTTTTTGATACAACAATAATTAACCCTTCTGTTTCCAATAATACATTAGGATTAATATCAGTAGTTGCTACAGGAGGAACACCTCCTTATGAGTATGAATTTAATAATGGAGGTTTTAGTACCTTTCCAGAACTTGATGGATTACAAGAAGGGAATTATGTTGTAAATGTTAGAGATGCTAATGCATGTATTACTACCAAAACTGTAACACTAGTAGATGATAGTACAAATGATTTAGGAGCTAATGTGAATATTATGGGTGATGTAACACTTTGTACAAACACCTGTATTGTATACGAAGTAATAGGTACTGGAGGTTCAGGGACGTATACTTATCAATATTTAAAAGACGGTACTACAATAGCAGGAGCGAATTCAGATGCTATTAATGTTTGTGAACCAGGAGTTTATAAAGCTATAGTTACTGATGCAACAAATCCTAATAATATTTATGAAACCCCTGAAGTCGTAGTTTCTACAGCTACAGCAATCACAATAACAGAGATTGTCATTACACCTTCAGGAAATAGTCCTAGTGGTGTTATAGAAATAGGAGCATCTGGTGGATCTGGTGTGTATACTTTTAGTATTAATGGAAGCGATTTTGTATCAGGTAATCAATTTTTTGATTTAGCACCAGGTAGTTATACCGTAGTAGTCAAAGATTCTAACGGTTGTGTTTCATTAGGGCTTACTGTAACCCTCAACGAAGTGAATATAGATAATTCAGTTACGCAAACCAATAATGATGAGCTTGAGGTGAATTATAAAAGTGCAGAAGCATATCAATGGATTAACGTAGATACAAATACAAGAATATCAGGAGCTACAACAGCGGTATATAAACCAACAGAATCGGGGAACTATCAGGTAGAAATTACATTAGCAGCTTCAGCAACTAGAGTAGTTAATAAACAAACTATAGTTACACATAAAAATAGCTCTACGATCATATTCTCTCCAATCATTGAGTTTAATAATGGAGTATTGGCTGTAGATGATCTAAGGATTAATAGTTTTAAAGTGTATCCAAATCCAGCGGTAAATCAGTTAGTTATCCCTTCTAAATTGATCAATGAGAACTATAAGATTTTCAGCTTACTTGGTCAAGAAGTACTTCAAGGAAATATTCAAACTGAAGAGTTGGATATTAATGCACTTTCTAAAGGAGTATATTTACTAAGAGTTAAAGGATACAAACCAGTAAAGTTTATAAAAAAGTAAAACATAAATATATACATTCAAAAAAGCTCAATCGTTAACGATTGAGCTTTTTTGTCTTAAAAAAATGAAAACCCTATTCCTAAAGAGACACTATCGAGATTACCATCTTTAAAATCAGCTATTTTTTTTCTGTGGAAATCAATTCTTAACATTCCATTCCACCTACTACTACTCAAAGAAAGTAAGCCTAGTCCAATTTTATAGTAATTGCCATTGCTAAATTTACTTGAAGGACGCCACATTTGCCCAAAACTCGTCTCTATAAAATAAGCGCTACTGCTTTTTACAATAAAGTTATATTTCAGACTTCCATAATATGGAATAGCATTAATAGCATATCTAAAATGATGATCATAACCAAAATTTATACTCGTAGCCCAACGTTCATCAAACTGGTATCCAAATTCAGTTCTCAATAATATTGCAGCAGGTACAATGAAAGGGCCGTTTCCTTCATCTGATAATTTATACTGTTCATTAATACCAAAAGTCGTATTTATTGAACCTGTAATAAATGGGGATTTTGTTTTAATCTGAGCCTGCACTATAAAGCCTAAGAAGGCAAAAATAATAAGGGGTAATAATTTATTCATAGTAGTTAAAGTTTGTATCCCAACAAGCAATAACTATGCCCTATTACTGAATGATATGTAACGAAATAGTTTTTTTGATGTCATATAAGTAAAATTGTTTAGAATATGGGAGGAGAAGGTAGTACATAAGCTATGATTAGTAGCTTGAAAAATAATAGATTATTATTAAGTAAAAGAAATTTTCTCGACGGTAGAAGCGGAAGTTTTGATAAAGTAAGAAAAACAAAACTAACGTTTGTAGCAGTTACTTCAGAAGAATTAAAAGCACAGAAAAAAGAAATTGTTAAAAGTGCAAGACGTCAAAGAATTCAAAGTACAGTAATTACAAGTTTAGTTATTGGACTTGTGTTATTAGGAATGTTTTATTTGAATACTATTTATACAGATCATGTTGGGGAGGTACAACATAAAATAGCTTTAAGAAGAAAAAAAGAATTCAATAAATACATAAAAGAAGGCGATATATTTTATGCTAAAGAGCAATGGAAAAATACAAATTTCTTTTATAAGAGAGCACTAACTATTTTTCCTGAAAATCAAGAAGTATTAGAGAAAATTCAAAATTCATATAAAAATAGATGTTGCAATCTAGGATTAGATTGTAATAAACTAGTTAGATAATACTGCTATAAACTCATCAATACTTTGAGCATCGGTTACAGAAAAATCGCCTATTTTAGTGCGTCTAAGCACCGACAAATGTGCGCCAGAGTTTAAGGCTTTACCATAATCATTTGCAATTGAACGAATGTAAGTACCTTTACTACAAACTATTCTAAATTCAATATTTGGTAAATCAATATTGGTAATTTCAAATACTGGAACGGTAACTTCTCTTGACTTTATTTCGGTGGTTTTACCTTCTCTGGCTAATTCATATAAACGCTTTCCATCTTTTTTTATAGCTGAAAAAATAGGTGGTTTTTGTTGAATTGTTCCAGTAAATTGCTGGGTCGTCTCATGAAGTAAACGTTCAGTAATATGATCGGTAGAAAAATGTTCGTTAATCTCAGTTTCCAAGTCGAAACTAGGAGTTGTAGCACCAATTACGAAAGTACCCGTATATTCTTTTATTTGAGCTTGATATTGTTCAATACTCTTAGTTTTCTTTCCCGTACATAAAATTAACAAGCCAGTAGCTAAAGGATCTAACGTTCCTGCATGACCTACCTTTATTTTTTTGATACCGAAGCGTTTTCGAATGTGCCATCTCAGTTTATTAACAACCTGAAAAGAAGTCCATTCCAAAGGTTTGTCAATTAAAAGAACTTTTCCTTCTTTAAAATCTTCAGCGGTTAACATAAAACTATATTGTTAATTTATAAATGAAAAAGTGGATGATTAATAAAGAAACACCTAAGATTATTCTGTAATAACCGAAAAGCTTAAATCCTTTTTTGCTTAAATAATCAATAAAAGATTTAATAGCAATTAAAGCTACAATAAAAGCAACTACATTACCAATTAAAAGCATGTTTATTTGTTCTCCTGAAAGTTCAAATCCAGCCTTATAATAATCGTATAATTTTTTAGCTGTAGCACCTAGCATTGTAGGAACTGCTAAAAAGAAAGAAAATTCAGCAGCAGTTTTTCTATTAATTCCTTGAGTCATACCACCAACGATACTAGCACCACTTCGTGATGTTCCAGGAATCATAGCTAAACATTGAAAGAACCCTATTTTTAAAGCAGTAGCATAACTAATTGTAGTATGTGCATTCGGATTATCAGCATCAATTTCTTCATTCTTTTTAAACCAATCATCAACTTTTAAAAGAATAATTCCTCCAAGAATTAAAGAAATGGCAACAGTAATTGGGCTTTCTAATAAAGCATCAATCACGTCATTCAATAAAAGTCCTAAAAATACAGCCGGTAAAAAGGCAACGAATAATTTTAAATAAAAATCAAGACTTTGAAAAAAGCGTTTCCAGTATAAAACTAAAACAGATAATATTGCCCCAAGTTGTATAACAATAGTAAATAGTTTTGTAAAATCATCGGTAGCAATCTTCATAAAGGAAGAAGCAATAATCATATGACCAGTAGATGAAACAGGTAAATATTCTGTAATTCCTTCAATAATGGCTAAAATAATAGCCTGTAACGTATTCATAATTATTTTTTAGGATTGGCAAAAATAGCATAAATTTCTATACCTAATCCGATAATAACTAATGTAGGAGCCAATCGTATACGTCGCCAACTATAAATATCTGGATTAAAAACATTTGGGTCATCGCTTCCACCACCTGCCATAAGTATAAAACCTAAGGCAATTACAGCTATGCCAATAAGCATAATCATGTAGTTTCTTTTTCCAAACAGAAAAGTTGTATCGTTTGAATCTTTATCTTTCTTTTGAGCCATTAATAATATAATTCGTTGGTTTGTAAATTTAAGAATCGTTGCGTAGCAAAGTGTGTACTTACCCAAGTAATAACAAAGGCACTGCATAGAATACCTAAGCAAAGGTATATTAAAGTAATATAATCCGATAAAAGTTCTAGTGCAGGAATGTACTTGTCTACATAATAAATAACACATACTAATCCAGCAAGAGCAAAAAGAGCACCCACAAAACCTAATTTAATACTTTGCCAAATAAATGGCCTTCTAATAAAACGTTTTGTAGCGCCAACCATTTGCATGGTTTTAATATTGAAACGTTTTGCATAAATCGAAAGTCGTATAGAACTATTAATAAGTATGGTTGAAACCACACCAAAAAAACCACTTAATACTAGAATCCAAAAACTAATACTTTTGATATTTTTTGTTAATTGCTCAACAAGAGGTTTGTCGTAAGAAACATCGATGATAAAAGCATTATTCTTAAATTTCTTCTCAAGTTCCTGCATTTTTTCTGGAGTTACAAACTCAGCATTTAAATGCAAATCGATTCCATTTTTTAATGGATTAGTTCCTAAGAACTCTAAAAAATCTTCACCTAAATCTTTACTATATGTTTTCGCTGCTTCTTCTTTTGAAATAAAATAAATTTCTTTAGACAATGCAGTTCTAAATTTTTCAGTTTGTTCTTTAGTTACATCATCTTTTAAAAATAGAGACATTACAACCTCTTCTTTAAAATGATTAGCAACTTTGGTCGATTTAAGAACAATAAGGCCTAAAACACCAATCATAAATAATACTACAGCTATACTAATAACTACCGAAGCATACGAAGAACGTAAACGTCTTTTTTGAAAAGAATCATAAGATGTAGTCATTTTGAAAAAAATTTAAAACGCAAGTTACAAATATTTGCGACATAGTATAAACGAAGCGAAGAGATGAAACTTATTTTTTTGTTAAAAATAAATTTTAACTCAATTTTTAATACCTAACATAAATGACTTCTTGCACTATTTTAGGGAGAACGAGTAAGAGATTACATTTGAGTTAATGAAATTTATAAATGGTAAATTAACTTTACATCGATTCGAATTATAAAGTTAAAAGATACAAAGCAAAATCTGTTGGTTATTTTTTTGGAGCTTCTTGACAAAGCTCAATCAAAACACCATTTGTTGATTTTGGATGTAAAAAAGCAACCAATTTATTATCAGCTCCACGTTTAGGAGTTTCATTAAGCACAGTAAAACCTTCCGATTTTAATCGGTCTATTTCTGCTACAATATTATCAACTGCAAATGCGATGTGGTGAATGCCTTCTCCTTTTTTTTCTATAAACTTAGCAATAGGACTATCAGGTTTTGTAGCTTCTAATAATTCAATTTTATTAGGACCAGTTTTAAAAAATGAAGTTTTTACACCTTCACTTTCCACATCTTCAATTTTATAGTGAGTTTCACCAAATAAAGAAGCAAAAAGAGCATTCGATTTCTCTATGTCTTTAACAGCAATTCCTATGTGTTCTATTTTTTTCATAGGGTAAAAATAATAGTTTTTAACGAATGACATTTGGTTTGTAATCAAGAATAACAGAGTTACTTTTATTTTGAATGAATAAAATTCTTTAGTTGTTTCTTCATTTTATGAATTTTACTATCGTCATTACAAGGTATGAAGTCATCTTATGTTAACATGAATATTCTTCCATCGTTTCTATTTTGAATGAGCTTTAATTTGATAATTCTGAGGAGTAAGACGATTTTTTTAGAATGTTCTTAACGTATTGTTGTTTTACGCTATGCAGTTATTGTAAGAAATTATACAACCCTTGAAAAAAGAGTTTTTTTACTGATATAATTACCATAATTTTGACGAAAATTAGCTATAAACCTCATCAAATACAGACAAAAATTAAATTAGAAATCTCCATGTGTGAGATAGTAAAAAGGCTGGAAATGAAAAAGGGATTAGTTAATAGGTCTATTAATTAATAATTAAATTTTTTTATGAAAACAATTAGAATTATGTTAGTTGTACTTGCGATAAGTGCAATAACTTTTGTAGCATGCCAAAAAGAAGAGACTCCTTTAGATGCAAATACAGAAACGGGATTAGTACAAAAACCTTGGAATATGATTTCTTACAAAGGAATTATTGAAAGATTAGAACACTATGATAAAACTAGGAAACCAGTTTTAGAGCAGGCTTTAGGTTTTGAAGATACGCGTATAAACTATTACTCAATAGAAACTATTGAGAATTATATTAATTACGTAAAACAATTATCAAAAGAGAAAGGTATTGAGTTTACAGGAATTAATTTTGTGTCCGGTGCTTACCCTGAAGATGCAAATTATGGTACTCCAAAATACCAGCATATAATGTTTATGCCAACTACAGAGATTGATGGAAAGCAAATTGGTTTTGATCCAGTACAATCTTCAAAAGAAAAAGTAGTAACTATTAAAGAAATGTTAGCGTCTTACGGTTATAATTGGATATACGATAGTAAAGAAGATTATGATAATAGAAATAAACAGAGTAAATCAATTCAACAGAACTTTAAAAAAAGAGGGCAAATGTCGGATATTGATAGTGGTACTGCTAATGTTACAACAGTAGGACCTCCAATGCCAAATGATTAACTATATTTATTTAGAACTGTAATCTTCACTTAAATTAAACCATCTTACATTAAATTGTGAGGTGGTTTTTTATTTCGTTATTTAGAGGTAACGAAGCAATCTTTTCATTCTCTACCATCAAATCCGACGAAACATTTAGTAAAATTAGACGTTCAAAAAATAAAAACAAAAAGAACAAGAGTTAAACAATGTAAAAAGTGAAAGCGAATACACCTATGTACTTAGGGGTGTTTTCCTGTTTATTTTTCGTAAACTATTGATTTAATTAGATAATTAATAGTGAGTTTATCTTTTTTAAAATACAGAATGTATTTTTGAAAAGAATAAAACTAAACAAAATGAACAAAATTAAAGAACTATTACAAGCAATTTTCTGTGTGTTTTGCCCAAAACCTCCAAAACCACACAAACCAGAAACATTATTAACGTACCATGAAGTTGTTGATATGTTAAGACACTATGATGAAACGAGAAGAGAACAATTAATCGGAGCTTTGGGCTTTGAAGACACAAGAGTTAATACTTTCGATTTTTATGAATTAAAAAATTACTTGACATACGTTGAAAAAGAAGCTAAAGAAAAAGGAATAAAACTAAAAGGCATTAGTTTTATTAAAGGCGTATATTCAGAAAAAACTACTCATAAGAGTGATTTTGTTGATTATGAGAATTTGATGTACATGCCAACTACCGTTATTAAAGGTGAACAAGTATTAGTTGACGTTATAAATTCTAGTAAAGAAAAGACAGTAACATTTAGACAAATGTTAGAAAAAAATGGTTATGAATGGAGATATAGTTTAAAAGAAAATTTTAATTTAAAGGTAAGTCATAAAAAAGAGAAAAAAATATTGAAGTCTACTTTAATGCAAAAAAATGGAGGAGATGAATTATTGAGCGGTACAGCAAATGTTACAAACTTAGCACCTCCATACGAATCACGTTAAATAGCTTAAGAATTAATCACTCATCAATAATATGTCAAATAATATATTCCCCGTAATAACTATTAGTTTACAAGTTTTAGTAGCTGTCCTCGGATTGAATTACTTAAGAAAAGTTAGATCTACTTTTCTTCTTGGTTTAGTAGTGATTTTATGTTTGACAGCATTTGTTGAGCTAGCGGGGCTATATTACTTGAAGGTAAAAAGACCTAACTACTATCTATACATTACTTATATATTCTGTATATTTAATTTAATAAGCTTAATTTTTTGGTCTATAATTAAACTTAAATTGAAATTAATTTTGATTATGTTCCCTGTGATTTTTAATTTAAGTTTTTTCTTTTTTTCATTAGAAAAATCTTTTTTCACCTTTATGACAATAGGTTCTGTGAATACTAGTATTTATTCTTTTTTATATTTAAGGCAGTTATTGGTATCAGATGAAATAATAAATTATAGAAAACTTTTGCCTTTTTGGGTGTCTGTTGGTTTTTTAGTTTTTTACTTACCTTCAATACCATTCTTTTCTTTAGTAAATAATATGAGAACAAGAGAGCTGTTTTTTATAACTAAAGTATTGGCAGTATTTATGAATATTTTTATAATTTACGGTTTTATATGCAGCAACAAGGAGGAGACATATTAGTTATATCAACATTAATTATCGCATTGGTAGTTGTGTTTTTAGTTATACTTTTTGTTGTCTTCCAGCGCCGTAAAAATCATTTATTACGAGAAAAAGAGAGTGAGAAAAAGCGTTTTGAGCGTGAAATTGCTGAAACACAAATAGAAATTAGAGAAGAAACATTAAGACATATCAGTTGGGAGTTGCACGATAATATTGGGCAACTTCTAACTTTAGCTAAAATCCAGTTGCAATATGCTTCAATAGAAAACTTCGATGACGTTTCAGAAACTATTACAAAAAGTTTAAATGAAATCCGTTCGTTATCTAAGCTTATCAATCCCGAATTTATTAAAAACGTTAAACTAAAAGAAGCTTTAGCTTTAGAGGTAGAGCGCTTTAACCGACTTAATTTTATAAACGCCAGCCTAGAAGTTGAAGGAGAAGAACAAATAATAGATCAAAAACATGGAATTATTATTTTCAGAATTCTACAAGAGTTTTTTTCTAATACCATAAAACATTCAAAAGCATCAGATTTAAGAGTCATTCTTCACTTTACTAAAGACAAACTACACATTAAAGCGCATGATAATGGAGTAGGTTTTCAGATGGATGAAGTACAACAAGCTGGTATAGGTTTACACAATATGAAAACTAGAGCCAAATTAATTGAAGCAGAAATTAATTTAGAATCTACACCAGATTTAGGAACAACTTTAAATATTTATTACTACTTTTAACCTGTATAATTCCCACATACAATTTTTTAATAACTTAATTATCAGTCAATTATGAAGTATTCGGTTGTTGTGGTAGATGATCATACATTGTTATCGCAGGCTATTGAGGGTATGGTTAATACTTTTGATAAATTCAAAGTATTATACACTTGTAAAAATGGAGGAGAGGTAAAAGACAAGTTTACAGCCTCACCTCGTAACATTCCAGATATTGTTCTGGTAGATGTTAACATGCCTGTAATGAATGGTATTGAAACTACAGAATGGATAGTAGAAAACTATCCAAACGTACACGTATTAGCACTTTCTGTTGAAGATGCAGACGGTACAATTTTAAAGATGCTCAAAGCAGGAGCAATTGGCTACTTACTTAAAGACACCCAAAAACAAGTTCTAGAGAAAGCGCTACTAGAGATCAAAGAAAATGGATTTTACCATACCAAAAGTGTAACAAATTTATTGTTAGATTCTGTCTCAGGTAAAAGCGGGCGTAATAGTGTTAATTTTAAGGAAAACGAACTTAAGTTCATGCGTTTAGCATGTTCAGAATTAACCTATAAAGAAATTGCCGAGAAAATGTTTTTAAGCCCTAAAACTATCGACGGCTATAGAGATAGTTTATTTACCAAACTAGATGTTCGTAATAGGGTTGGATTGGTTATGTATGCTATAAAGAATAAAATTTATACACCATAGCGTATAGGTTAAAACAATACTATTTGAAATACAATTTTTAATAAAAATATTCCCTTATTTAAGTAAGGGAGTATTTTCTTGTGTTTTCAAATAAAAACTTACTTATAATCTGTAAATTTGCCACATGGAAGAAACAAACAGACAGCTAAAGATAGCAGGGTTATTGCAGAAAGATTTGGTAGATGTTTTGCAACGAGCTGCTCAAGATGGAATGAAAGGGATAATTATATCTGTATCTAAAGTTACAGTTACAGCAGATTTAGGTGTAGCAAAGGTATATTTAAGTATTTTTCCTTCTGAAAAAAGAGATGAAATAGTAGACGGTATAAAATCTAACACACCCCTAATTCGTCACGAACTAGCACAAAGAACAAGAAATCAACTTCGTAGAATGCCTGATTTATTATTCTTTGGAGACGATAGTTTAGATTATATTGAAGATATTGATAAATCTTTAAATGGAGAAGACGAAAACCCAATTAAAAATCCAGACATATTACCGCGTCGTCAGAAACGTTAATGAATACTTTTTTAACTAATAAAATTCATTAGCGAATTGAACTTTTCACTGTACATAGCAAAACGATATTTAAGATCTAAAAGTAGTACTAATGCGATAAACATTATTACTATAATAGCAATGTTTGGTGTTATTGTTGGTACCACAGCATTATTTGTGATTCTTTCTGGTTTTTCTGGATTACGAACATTTAGTTACGAGTTACTAGACGCCTCTGATCCTGATATTAAGATAAGTGCAGTAAAAGGAAAAACATTTGAATATACTACAAAGATCGACGAAGAGTTAATCTCTGATGTAGCTATGAAATCTTTTGCAAAAGTAGTAGAAGAACGTGTATTTTTAAAATACAAAGATAAAAGCCATGTAGCTTACATTAAAGGTGTAGATACTAATTATACAGATGTTGTTCAAGTAGATTCTTCGTTAGTAGCCGGAAGTTGGATAGATACTGATTTTAAAAATACTGCTGTTATAGGAAACGGAATATCGTATAAACTATCACTACGTATCTTTAACCTTACCGATCCTTTACAAATTTATGTGCCTAAAGCAGGAAAAGGATTAATCAATCCTAATAATGTTTTTAAATCCATAAATGCACAAATAATAGGTGTGTATACTGGAGGCGAAGATTTTCAGAACAAATATGTTTTTACTGAACTTGAAGTTGCTCAGGAATTATTGAATTATGAGGAAAATGAAATATCGGCAATCGAAATACGATTGAATGACCCTGATATGGTTAATGATGTAAGAAGCCGTTTACAAGAAAGTTTAGGAGCAACGTTTAAAGTACAAACTAAAATAGAATTAAATGCATTAGTATATAAGGTAATTAATTCTGAGAATTTTGTTTCCTATTTAATTTTTACGCTTATAGTTATAATTGCATTATTTAATGTAATTGGAGCTATTATAATGATGATTATTGATAAAAAGAAAAATTTAAAAACATTACTAGCTTTAGGTGCCACTTTACAGCAAATTAAACAAGTCTTCGTTCTGCAAGGTTTCTTATTAAGTTTAGTAGGGATGTGTATTGGATTATTTCTAGGAATTGCTTTGGTTGTATTTCAACAACAATTTAACTTTTTCATGATAACTCAAAATATTCCATATCCTATAGAATTCCGACTTACCAATTTAATAATTGTAATAATTACTATAGCTACTCTTGGTTTTATAGCAGCGAAAATAGCAAGCTCGAGAATTTCTGAAGATTTTATTGAATCGTAAATGTTAGGACATCTAAAAGGGTAAAAA
>JAHDDQ010000040.1:0-16057 GCA_020629275.1 Tenacibaculum sp.
CAACAAAAAAATCATTTCACTATAACTGGATATAAACATGATAGATTATCAATTATTAGGAGCTGTACTTTTTGGAGTAGCCGTATTATTAGTGTTAATTCTAAGGTTTAAAATTCAGGCGTTTGTAGCGTTATTAATAGCAAGTATATCTGTAGGTGTTTTTTCAGGTATGCCACCAAAAGAGATTGTAACTACAATGCAACAAGGAATGGGAAGTACCCTAGGTTTTGTAGCTTTAGTTGTAGGTCTTGGGGCAATTTTTGGAGCAATCTTAGAACAATCGGGAGGAGCCGAAGCACTCGCCAAATATTTAATAAATAAGTTTGGTGATAAAAGAGCTTCATGGGCATTAATGTTAGCTGGTTTTTTAGTAGCTATACCAGTGTTTTTTGATGTAGCATTTATCATACTCATACCTATAGTATATTCACTACAGAGAAGAACAAAGAAATCATTATTGCTATATGGTATTCCTTTATTAGCAGGTTTAGCAATAACACATTCATTTATTCCGCCTACTCCAGGACCAGTAGCAGTAGCAGATATTTTAAACGCAGATTTGGGTTGGGTTATTTTATTTGGTTTTATAGTTGGTATACCCACAGCAATTGTAAGTGGACCTTTATTTGCTAGATATATTGCCCAAAAAATTTATATAGAAGCACCAGAAATTAAAAATAATTCAAAAGAAATTACAGAATATCCTGCTGTAAAACTAATAGTATTAATAATTGGAGTACCAATAGTGCTTATAGTTTGCAACACATTTTTAAACAGTCCTTTAGTCAGTGATACTCTATTATCAGCAAAAAGTAAGGCTTGGTTTGGTATGATCGGGCACCCTTTTGTAGCATTAATTATAGCTAATTTATTAGCATGGTATATATTAGGAGTTAAAAGAGGTTTTTCCAAAGAAAAACTACAAAAGATAGCTACAGATTCAATGGCTCCAGCAGGAATTATTATTTTACTAACGGGGGCAGGAGGTGTTTTTAAGCAAATGCTTATAAATACAGGAACCGGAGAAATGTTAGCGAATTATTTTGCAAGTGCAGGTATTGGGGTTTTATTTTTTAGCTTTTTTATAGCTGTTATAGTTAGAGTATTACAAGGATCGGCAACTGTTGCGATGATAACTGCTGCTGGAGTTACTGCACCGCTTATCTTAAATACAGATACCTCACAAATTGACAAAGCATTATTGGTAATAGCAATAGCCTCTGGAGCATCTATTTTATCACATGTAAACGATAGTGGTTTTTGGTTAGTTGGAAAGTATCTAGGTCTTACAGAAAAGCAAACATTTAAAAGTTGGACAATGATGACAACTATTTTAGCGTTAACAAGCTTTACGATAATAAGTATAGTATATTTGATTATTTAGCACACTATGATTACACTTAAAGACTTAGCAAAAGAACTTAACGTTTCAGTATCAACAGTATCAAAAGCGTTAAATAACAGTTACGAAATAAGCCAAGAAACTATCGAAAAAGTTCAGGCCTTAGCAATAAAATATAATTATAAACCTAACAGAGCTGCATTAAGCTTAAAGAATAGTAAAACCAAAACTATTGGAGTGATTATTCCCAATATTTTGAATCCATTTTTTGCACGATCATTACATGGGATAGAACAAGAAGCGTCTAAAAGAGGCTATAGCATTATTACATGTATATCTAATGAATCTGTAGATAAAGAGAAAAAAAGCATTGAGCTTTTAAATAACGGAAGTGTAGACGGATTTATAATTTCAGTTGCAGAAGAAACACAATCTGAAAATTGTGTATCACATTTAAATGCTGTAATTGATAGTAAGATACCAGTGGTTATGTTTGATAGGTTTATGAAGTCGGTTGATTGTGATAAAGTAATTATTGACGATCATGAGGCAATCTATGATGCAGCTAATCATCTTATTCAAGAAGGGCGAAAAAAAATAGTATTACTTAACTCACTAAGTAATTTAAATGTGGGGAAGTTAAGAGTAAAAGGGTATACAGACGCTATAATAGATTCGAAACTATATAAAGAAGATCCTATAATTTTTGAAGTGCCAAATGATAATAGATCTGAAGAACTAATAGAGCAAATTTTGAAAGAAGATGTTTCTATAGATGGTATTATAGCAATAGATAACACACTTGGTGTGGTGGCTCTTAATATCGCTAAAAAGTGCGGATATTCAATTCCTAGTGATATTTCCGTAATTGGTTTTTCCGGTAAAAATATTATTGTTTTTACATATCCTAAGCTAACTACAATTACTCAGAATTCTGAAAAAATAGGAAGGAAAGCTGTAGAACTCATTTTGGATAAAATAGAGAAACCAGAATATTTAGAAAAGAAAACTGTGATTATAAGCACAAAGCTAGAACACAGAGAAACAACCAAATATAATTAATAATATGTCAGAAAAAAGTAAATTATCCTTTGTAGAAAAAGTTGGTTATGCACTC
Source organism: Tenacibaculum sp. (assembly GCA_020629275.1). Taxonomy (GTDB): domain Bacteria; phylum Bacteroidota; class Bacteroidia; order Flavobacteriales; family Flavobacteriaceae; genus Polaribacter. Next base: position 2,460 of record JAHDDQ010000040.1, read on the forward strand.
GGTGATACTGCAGCTAATATTGCGGGGAGAACAATAGGTCCTTTTTTGCCAATATTTTACACGGATGTGTTTGGCTTAGGAACAGCAGCTGTTGCTACGTTACTCTTAGTTATTCGCTTAGGAGATGGTATAACTGATTTAGCTATGGGAAATATTGCTGACAGAACAAAAACAAAATGGGGTAAATTTCGACCGTGGTTGTTATGGACTGCACTTCCTTTTGGTGTTTCCTTAGTTCTTCAATTTACTACACCTAACCTTGGTTTATCAGGAAAAATATTTTGGGCATATGCAACTTCAATAATCTATACATTAGCCTACACAGCTAATAATGTACCATATTCAGCTTTAATGGGAGTAATGACATCCAATGTTAAAGAGAGAACAATATTATCTTCATATCGTTTTTTTGGAGCGTATTTAGGCGGTATAATAGCAACGATAGGTGTAATTTCATTGGTAGATTATTTAGGTAAAGGAGATCAAAATATAGGATATCAATACACAATGTATGTTTTAGCATTTGTATTGGCAATGTTTTCAATAATAACCTTTTATACAACAAGAGAGCGTGTAGAACCGTTGAAAACTGAAAACGTAACAGAAGACTATAAAGATTTGTCTAGAAATAGACCTTGGATAATATTATTATTTATTGGATTTGTATTTGTTACTTACAACATTATAAAACAAAGTTCTATTATGTATTATTTTTCTCATTATGTAAATGACGAGCATAATGTTTTCGGTACTTTAACCAAATGGGGTGGTAAAAATGGTTTAGCAGGGTTGTACTTATTATCGTTACTGATTATCTCAATGATTTCTACAGTTTTTGCACCAGCACTCACAAAATATTTTGGTAAGGTTAAACTATTTATTCTAAGTATTATTTTTTCAGCTGCTACAGCTGGCGCCATGTACTGGTTAAAAGCAGATCAAATAGAAACTATTTTTACACTTGGTATTATTTCAGAATTCGGTGCAGGCTTAATGCCAGTATTATTTTTTGCAATGCTAGGAGATGCAGCAGATTATTCAGAATATAAGAATGGAAGAAGAGCTACAGGGTTAATTTTTTCAGCAGGTACATTTGCAATGAAATTTGGAAGTGGAGTAGCTGGAGCTATCACTCTAATGGTATTAAATTTATATAACTATGATGGTCAGGTAGTAGAAAAAACTGCGGAAATGTTAGAAGGAATTAAATTGAATATGAGCATTGTTCCAGCATTATTCGTACTACTTGGAGTTGTTGCTTTATTACTATATCCACTTACTACAAAAAAAATGCAAGAGATAGAAGTTGCTCTAGAAGCACAACGAAACAGTTAAGATGAAAGCTATTTTACAGAATAAAAAAGAAAGAAAAGAACTTGAAAACGTATTGTCGTTTTGGGCTACAAAAGCTATAGATAATGATAATGCAGGTTTTTACGGTTCTATCGGTTTTTTTGGAAACACAAAATCATCGGCAGATAAAGGAATTATTTTAAATGCACGTTTACTTTGGTCTTTTTCTAAAGTGATGAACGAGTTAAAGCTTACAAATTATAAAAATGTAGCTGAGAGATCTTATAAATATATCGAGCAATTTTTTAAAGATACTACAGATTCTTCTGTGTACTGGGAAGTGTATCATGATGGAAAAGTAAAAAATGAAGATAAAATATGTTTAGCACAATCTTACGCCTTGCTAGGAATATCAGAGTTTTATAAGTTTTCTAAAGACGAAAAAGTAAGAACTTGGTGCTATGAATTGTTTAATTATATTGAAACTAATTTTTATAACAAACATGATAATAGTTATACAAGCCAATTACCATTAAAAGATAATGAGTCAAAAAATCTAAGAACTCACTTACATCTTTTAGAAGCGTATGCTAATTTATATACAATTGATGAAAGTGAAGCAGTACAAGAACGTATTAAGAATTTAATTCAATTACTATCAGATAAGTTTTTAAAGAATCTGTCATACTGCGAAACTAATTTCGATTCAGAATGGAAAACTATCACTACACACATATCCTATGGGCACAATATTGAAGTGCTTAGCATATTATTAGATGCATCTATGACTATAGGAGATGATGCATACATTCCATTTCTTTTAGAAAGATTTAATTTATACTTTGAAGAAATAGCACATATGATTTTGAATAACGGTGCCGTTTTCACGACTAAAAATCTAATAGAAAATAATTTCAATGATGAATATGATTGGTGGGTACAAACTGAAATAATAATTGGATTAGAAAAGCTTCATAAAATAACCAGAGAGAAAAAGTATATAAAGCTTTCAGGTATTTTATGGAATCTAATTAGGGAAAGCTTCTTCGATGTTGATTATGGAGAATGGCACGCTAAATTGAATATAGAAAAAGAGCCTATATCAACTGATAAAGTTAGTATGTGGAAATCGCCGTATCATATTGTTAGAATGTATTTATATTTTATATAAATTGTATGAAAAGTAAACACAAATTCTATATAATTTTAGTTATATCGATATGTCTTATCAGTTGTAATAGTAATAAAGTTTTATTCTCAGATAATTTTGAAGCCTACACAATTAATAAGTTTACTCCAAACGTATGGAAAGTGGAAGGAAATGTTGCGGTAGACACAACTAAAATGTTTTCTGGGAAACAGTCCATACGTTTTAAGAGTGGAGAAGGATATGCAAATAGAGCGTTTATCACATTACAAAATACTATTCCAACGAATACTGAAGCTTTTTATGGAGCTTTAAAAATGTATGTAGAAGAAGCATCTAGAGATGGAATACACTGGACAATGATTCAGGTAGCTGGAAAAACATCAAGAGGTTTTCATGCAGAGGTACGCTACGGAGGTCAACATCACAAAAGATTAATGGCGAATTACGATACTAAAGAAATAAAGACAGATTGTTGGCATCATACTACATTTAAAATTCCAGAGAAAAAGTGGTTCTCAGTACAATTGTACATGAATAGAAAATCTAATAATATGAAATTATGGATTGACGGTATTTTAGTACACGAATTAAATGCTAATAATTTACAGAAAGGTTGTTTAAATAACGGAAATAATCAAGAATGGACTTTTCCGAAATTTGAATTACTAACATTGGGGTGGGTAGATTACCAAACAAATGGAGGAGAACGAGAAGTGTGGATAGACGATGTTAAATTATCAACAACAATGATAAAATAAATTAACATTAGTCCAATATAATAAGAAACCAAAAGAAAATATTAGAAAATTATTACGAAGCTATTTAAGCTTAGGTAACCTTTTTGTATGGTAAATTGCCACCATAACTTCACTTTATAACATTTTTTCCAATGATGATTTATTCATAAGAGTTTGAAAATAAAATGATATAGAATTTACATCAAATTAGTTTTTTATTAAAGATATAGCACGATTAACATCTTCTGTTGGTAACTTACAAGTTTTGTTTACACATACATAAATAAGAGTTTTATCTTCATTATATCGAGCTTTCAATAAGGGTAAATCACTTTCAGATAAACTACCACATAGCAAAATATTAGGGAGGAATTTACTATGGATTTCTTTGGTTTTTTTCAAAGCATCTTCACCACATACAACCATTTCATAAAAAGGATTAGAGAAATTGGTATACATATTTAACCAGTTAGAATGTGAATATGGGTATTTCTCAATCTTTGGAATTAAATTATGTAACATCTGCCTACTTGTATTCACATAATTTTTATTATCGAAATAATGTCCCAAAAAGAATAAGTTTTCACACATTACAGAGTTAGAAGAAGGCATTATAATATCTTCAGTTTCGACAGTATTGGAGATTAACACAGTATTTTCTTCAGATGAAAAATTAAAATAGTTATGTTCTTTGTCGTAAAAATTAGAAAATACGCTAGTAGTTAAATTATTAGCATACGAAAGCCATTTTTCATCTAGTGTTATTTGGTATAAAGAAATATAACTTTTAATAACCAAAGCATAATCTTCCAAATATCCTTTAATGGGATTGCCCTTTTGGGTAACATTTCTATTAATTTTCCAATCATCAACGATTACTTCATTTTTTAAGGCAGTAGCATTTTGGATTGCTTTTTGTTTAAAATGCTCATCACCAAAAACTTTATATGCATCAGTATAAGCTTGTAATAAAAGCGCATTCCACGAAGTGAGTATCTTTGAGTCTAATTCAGGTTTAATCCTTTTTTTACGTTCTTTTAATAATAAATCCTTCCAAGAGTTAAGTTTATTTTCCAGTTCATTAATCTCAAGATGATGCTTTTTTGAAAATTCAAGGTCAGAATACATTTTTACTAAGGTGTGTTTTCCTTGAATACTTTCTACTTCCGATATTCCATAGTAGTCATAAAATAAAGAGGTGTCATTACCAAGTAGCTGTTTTAAGTCTTCTTTTTTCCAAGTATAGTAAGCACCTTCTTCTATTTCATTATTCTTATTTACACTGTCTGCATTTAATGAAGAATAATACAAACCATTGGTATAGAGGTTTTTATACAAGAAATTAAAAGTAGTGTATACAACATCTTTATAAATAGGTTTTTTAGTAATTTGATAACCATATGAAAATAAAGAAATAAGTTGTGCGTTATCGTACAGCATTTTTTCAAAATGAGGAACATGCCACTTGTTATCAACCGTATATCTAGCAAAACCACCTTCAATGTGATCGTTTAAACCACCAGATGCAATTTTATCTAAGGTTTTAGTAACAAAATTTAAAAGCGTAGTGTCCTTAAATTGTTGAGCATAGCGTAATAAAAACTGATAACTATTTGGTCTAGGAAATTGTCTATTACCTTTTAATCCTCCATTAATGGTATCTAGTTGTAATTTCCAATCATTAATAATTGGTTTAAGTTTAGTGTTTGTAAATAAAATATTACTATCATTATTATTAATGATTTGTAATGATTTTAAATCATTGGTTAAACGTTCAGCCAAGTCATCTATTTCTGTAGGATTTTTTTTATAAAATGAGGTAATGTTTTGTAGCGATGTTAGCCATTCTTTTTTAGGAAAATAGGTGCCTCCCCAAATAGGTTTACCACTAGGTAATATTATACAATTCAAAGGCCATCCACCATTTCCTGTCATTAACTGTACAGCGGTCAAATATGTTTTATCTACATCTGGATGCTCCTCTCTATCAATTTTAATATTAATGAAATTTTCATTCATGAACTTAGCAACCTCTTCATTCTCAAAAGTTTCTTTTTCCATTACATGGCACCAATGGCAAGAGGCATAACCTATGGAAAGCAATACTAGTTTATTTTCTTTCTCAGCTTGTTTTAAGTGCTTTGAATTCCAAGAATACCAATTTACAGGATTATGGGCATGTTGAAGCAAGTATGGGCTAGATTCATTAATTAAAGCATTAGTGTATTTGAATTTTTTTTTCTGGGAACATGAAAAAAAAAGTAATGAAAATAGTAAAGTTAGTAAGTGATATTTAAAACCCATAAACCAAATATAACTATTAGAATTAGGAGTATAAAAAAACTCCAATATAAATTGGAGTTCTTACTGCTTTTGAAGAAATATATTATTTCTGTCTGTACCAATATCTAGTTTTACCTAATAAAGAAAAACCGATGTAACCTCTAATCTTTAGTTTATCTGCTTTTTTCAAAGTAATAAAGCACTTGTAAATTTTTCCAGTCTTAGGATCTAAAATTTTACCTCCAGACCACTCATCACCATCTTTTTCTAAACCAGTTAAAATATCCATTCCTAAAATAGGTTTATCTTTATTTTCACCTTCACATTTTTCACAAACATTATTTTGTCTGTTAGGATCAGTAATTTCAACAATTTTTGCATAAGCTTTTCCTTCTTTTTCATATACCTCTATAACGCTATCTACTTTACCAGTATCCTCAGCTCTATTTTCCCATTTACCAAAAATACTTTGTGCACTCATAGATACTGTTAGTAAGAATAAAAAAATAAAAGTTACTTGTTTCATGTTGTATAATTTTAAATTAGTAATTGTATATAATATAAATGTAGTTATTCCAATAACGTGCCAGAATAACAATTGTTAGTTTTTAATCGTATTGTGCATCGTAATTATCGTTCCATTTTCCTTGAACTCTTAATACTTGTTCAATAACATCTCTTACGCAACCGTCACCACCTTTTTTGTCTGAAATATATTTGGAAATTTGCTGAACTTCTCTTACAGCATCACTAGGACAGCAAGGCATACCTACACGATTCATAACAGGTAAGTCAGGAATATCATCACCCATATATATGATATTTTCAGGTTTTATGTTGTGCTCATTAATGTATGTATTATACTGCTCAATTTTATTGTGAGCACCTAAAAAAATATCTCGAATTCCTAGGTTAGCTAAACGATTTCGTACACCTTCATTTTTTCCACCAGATATGATACATACGTTAAACCCTAGTTTAACAGCAGCTTTTAAGGCGTATCCATCTTTAATGTTCATTTGACGTATCAATTGACCATCAGGAAAAACGGTAACTATTCCATTGGTAAGTACACCATCAACATCAAAAATAAAGGTGTCTATTTGAGGGAAAATTTGTTTATAACTCTTATCCATTTTGGATTGATTTTGTAATTGTATTATAAATTTCTTGTTGCGCTTTGTTTAATAACGTTAAATGATTAGCTATTGTTTTTAAATCATTACGTTTAGCAGGTCCAGTTTGCGCATCAATAGGAGCCATAGTATTAATTTTAGCTGTTGTTTCTGCAATTAAAGGTTGTAAAACTTCAAAAGGAACATCATAAGCTTTACAAATATCATACCCAATTTTGTACATGTGATTTACAAAGTTGTTTACAAAAACTGCAGAAACATGTAGTTGTTGTCGTTGTTTAGAGTTAATACGATATATTTTCTTTCCAATAGCAAATGCTAGTTGCTCTAATAGTTTCATATCTTTCTCGTATTCTGCCTCTAAACATAAAGGAATTGTGTTAAAATTTACTTTCTTATCTTTTGAAAAGCTTTGTAAAGGATAAAATACACCCTTACTGTGATTACATTGAAGCGTATGCATATCAAAAGAACCAGAAGTATGAACAACTAAACCATTGTTTTTAGGTATTCTGGAGGAAACTTCGCTAATTGCATCGTCAGAAACAGCAATAATATATACATCAGCAGCCAGTATATCATCGAAAGAATCAGTAATAGTAGTAACACTTTTTAATTGCGAAATACTCTCTAATTTGCGTGCATATATTTGAATTAAAGAGACTTCTGAAGCTTTTAAAAAAGCATCAGTAAGGTGCGATGCTACATTACCATTACCAATAATTGTCACTTTAATCATAATAACGAAGATATATATTTTATTTGAAGCAGTAGAAAGGTTTTAGTAAATTAGAGAGCTAAAATTTTTATATGAAAAAAGTAAATAAATTAGGGATAAATACTATATGTACTCACGTTGGAGAGTTAAAAGACGAACAGTTTAAGGGAGCAATATCTCCTATTTATATGGCGACTTCATATCAGTTTGACGATGTAGATATAAAAAGGTACCCGAGATATTTCAATACACCAAATCAAGAAGCATTAACAAGAAAAATAGCAGCATTAGAGAAAACTGAAAGCGGGCTTATTTTTGGATCAGGAATGGCAGCTATAAGTACAGCGATGTTAGCTTTCCTCAAGCAAGGAGATCATGTGGTTTTACAAGAAACACTTTACGGAGGGACTTATAACTTTGTCGTAGAAGAATTTGATAAATTTGGGATAGAATATTCGTTCACGAAAAGTTTATTAATAGAGGATTTTAAGAAAGAAATTAAATCAAATACTAGAGTTATTTTCATAGAAACCCCTTCAAATCCGTTATTGAAAATCGTTGACATGAAAGCTGTTGCCAGTTTAGCAAAAACAGAAGGAATCATAACAATGATAGATAATACCTTTGCTTCACCAATAAATCAAACTCCATCAGATTTTGGAATAGACATAATGATACATTCTGCCACTAAATACATGGGAGGACATTCAGATATTTTAGCAGGAGCTGTTGCGGCATCTAATGAACATATAGAACGTATTTGGAACTTAGCCAAAAACCTAGGAGGAAGCCTAAGTGATTTTACAGTGTGGATGTTAGAACGAAGCATGAAAACAATGAACTTACGCGTAAAAAAACAAAGTGAAAATGCTTTGGAAATGGCAAATTATTTAGAAGAACATGCAAAAGTAGATAAAGTGTATTATCCAGGTTTACAATCGCATGAGAGTTATGATATAGCAAAATCTCAAATGAAATATTTTGGAGGTATGTTGTCTTTTGAATTTAATGATACTATAAACGTAGAGCAATTTCAGCGTAATTTGAAGCTTATTAAACCGTCTATGAGTTTAGCAGGAGTAGAAAGTACAGTATTAAACCCTTCTAAAACATCACATGCATTGTTGTCTTCTGAAGAGAGAGAAGCACAAGGGATAAAAGACGGATTAATTCGTTTTTCAGTTGGAATAGAAGAAACAGAAGATTTAATTGCTGATATTGAGCAAGCCATAGAAAAATTATAGAATGAAATTAGACATATTAGCCTTTGGTGCACACCCCGACGATGTAGAATTAGGAGCAGGAGCAACCATAGCAAAAGAAGTATCTTTAGGGAAAAAAGTAGGAATAATAGATTTGACCAGAGGTGAATTAGGAACTAGAGGCTCAGCTGAACTTAGAGATACGGAAGCTACAGATGCCAAAGAAATACTGGGAGTAAGTATTCGTGAAAACCTTGCCTTTGCTGATGGTTTTTTTAGAAATGATAAAGAACATCAATTAGAAATAATTAAAATGATACGTAAGTACAAACCAGAGATTGTATTATGTAATGCGATTGATGATAGGCATATTGATCATGGAAAAGGAAGTAAATTAGTCTCAGATGCGTGCTTCTTAAGTGGGTTATTGAAAATAAAAACTAATTTGAATGGTGAAGATCAAGAAAAATGGCGACCAAAATTAGTATATCACTATATACAATGGAAGAATATAGAACCAGATTTTGTAGTAGATATATCTAAGTTCATGGATAAGAAAATAGCTTCTGTCTTAGCATACAGTTCACAGTTCTACGATCCTAATAGCGATGAACCTGAAACACCAATAACAAGTAAAAACTTTACAGAAAGTATAGAATACAGAGCAAAAGATTTAGGAAGGTTAATAGGAGTGTCCTATGCTGAAGGATTTACAGTAGAACGACATGTTGCAGTATCTAGTTTAGATAAATTAATTTAATTTTTTTCTTTGCTATATTTCAAAAAACTATTATATTTGCACCCGCAAGTTGCAAATGGTGATTGTAGCTCAGTTGGTTAGAGCGCCGGATTGTGGTTCCGGAGGTCGCCGGTTCGAACCCGGTCTTTCACCCAAAAAGACAAAGCCCTTTTTTTAAAGGGCTTTTTTTGTGCTTCTATTTTGTAAACAACTAAAGAGTTAATGTTTTGTTTATTAGTGTAATGTGTGTTGTAGGTGGTTTGTTTACATGCCGTAATGTAAACCAATACTATTTGAAACACTAAGAATAGATTGGAGAAATAAATTTTAATACTATTGAAAAGTGCCTAGCAGAACATTTAAAAGAGTATGATGGTCTGAAGGTATCGTTCTGCCAGGCTGCTATTCAAAAAAAGTTATAATACTGCAAGTGTCAAACTAAATAATTGTAAAGAAAAACCGATAACTAAGAGGATTAATCCATATTGAGACATTACAAAAATTTTAGTAGACTCTTTCTTGTCTAGTGTTGAGTTTAGAGTAACCGAATCGTATAATCTTTTATTAGGTACTCCATATTTGGAAATAATTAAAACGCCAACCATTTCTATTAAAATACTAATTATAGATAATATCATTTTTTATTTTTTTACAAAGTTACTTTAAGAAGCGAAGAAAGTTCCGCTTGATAATGAACAAGCGATTATTTATAACCTGTCTAAAAAACGATGATTACATTAATAAAATTAATCTACCGATTAAATCTATTTTAGTACAAAAAGGGAAAAAATAGTATTGACTTTATATAGTAAAGTTTATGTAGTGTTTTATGTTCTACATCAAATAAAGAGTAAACTTATTTTTTCTTTTTAAACTTCTCTTCCCACAAATCATATTTACCTTCGTGTTTAAAACGTTTGTGAGTCCATAAGTAATATTCAGGCTGCGTTTTAACGTGTTCTTCTGTAATAGCTAAAAACTTTTCAGTGATTTTAAAATCTTCAAAGTCATTAGGTGTTTTAGTGATTAGTTCAAACTTAGCGCTATAATGTCCACGTTTAACCTTAGTAACCGTCATATTTGCAACTGCAAAATTATGCTTCTTAGCTAGTATTTCAGCTCCAGTATGAACAGGAACATAAACATTTAGGAATTTATGCCAGTGATTCGTTTTATGAATTTGAGGCGATTGATCACTAAGTAAAATGTACAAACTTTGTACATTCTCTTCTAAACGTCTCTTAATAGTCTTACTGAATTCGAATGTAGGAACTCCGTCATATCCAAAACGAGTACGAGAGGCTTTAATAACCTTTTCATAATATGGGTTCTTTATTTTAGTATAAGCTCCAAAACAGCTAATATTAGTTAACAGCGGTAAGCCATATGATAGTTCCCAATTATTATGATGCGATCCCATAAGAGCAATACTATAACCTTGATTGTATAATTCATCCACTACTTCTACATTCTCATACACATATCTCTTTCTAATGTTCTTTTTAGATATAGAAAAAGATTTAACACTTTCCATAACTAAATCTGTAAAATGTCTGAAAAATTTTTTACTTATACTATGTATTTCTTGTTCAGTTTTTTCAGGGAAAGCTCTTTTTATATTGCTTGTAACTACATTTTTTCTGTATTTAACAACATAGAAAATAATAAAAAAGAAAAAGTCTGAAATTATATATAATAGTTTCATTGGAAATCTTGACAATACCCATAAAAAAGGGTAGGTAAGTATAAATAATATGAACTGCATTTATAAAAATTTTTGACAAATATCGTATTAAAATATTAAAGAAGAGGTCTAAAACTTTTGCTTAAGTTTGTAAGATAAAACAAAAAATAAATAATCATTTCGTCTATGAATAAAATTATACTCATACTGATAATAGCCAATGTCTTAGCCTCTATGAAAGGATTTAATGATGTCGTTTTTTTTAACACATATAAATTTCAAGTAGGTAAAATACTAAACGGAGAAAAGTTGAGAATGCTAACATCTGGTTTTCTACATGCAGATTGGATTCATTTAGGGTTCAACATGTATGCATTATATTTATTCGGCAGGATAGTTATTGCAAACTTTAGCGATGTAAATTTTTTAATAATTTACTTTGTGAGCCTAATTGCTGGTAGTGTATACTCGCTAACTCAAAATAAAGGTGATTATTATTATTCTGCTGTAGGTGCTTCTGGCGCAGTTTCTGGAGTTATTTTTTCTGCGATAATGTTGTATCCAGGAATGGAACTTATAATGTTTCCAATTCCAATTCCGCTGCCAGGGTATATTTTCGGAGTTGGTTACTTACTATACTCAATTTATGGAATGAAAAATAAAGTAGGAAATATAGGACATTCAGCCCATTTAGGTGGAGCTATAGGTGGTTATGTGATAACTTTAGTATTAAGACCATCAGTAGTGAGTAATAATTCCATAATGATTATTGTTATGGGAGTTATAATTGCAGGATTACTTTTCTTTGGAGATAAACTTGAAGGATTAAGAAAATAAAAAAACCGAAACTAATTAGTTTCGGTTTTTTGAGCGAGAGACCAGGTTCGAACTGGCGACATTCAGCTTGGAAGGCTGACGCTCTACCAACTGAGCTACTCTCGCGTTTGGTATTGCGGTTGCAAATATAGTACTGTTTCTTAAATCTGCAATGTTTTTTTTCTTTTTTTTAGTAAAAAATTCCGTCTTCTCGCATAACTTTCAGAAAATGAAATGCATAGATATTAAAACCTTCATTGTAATAAAATTTATGAGATTTATGGTTTCCAGAATAGGTATTTAACTCCATTGCTTCGCAACCTTTAGCCTTTGTATATTCATAAATCCATTTAAAGAACTGTTTACCAATGTTTTTACCTCTGTAGTGTTCATCAATAATAACATGGTCAGGCTCTACACTTTTACCAATATAATGTCGAGTGCTATACCACAATCCACAAATCCCCATCATTTTTTCACCATCAAAAGCAGCAACACATTCATAATTTTGGTAATTTACCATCTCTAAAACACGTGTTTCTAATAAATCGTGAGGTGTTTTAGTATTAATAGTTTTAAGTAAAGGGAGGATATTCAAGATAGTATCTTTTTCAATAGGTTTAAACGAAATATTCATAAAAAATAATTTGATTCAAAATTAATGGTTTCAGTAAAAAGAATAAAAACGAGTGCTACTTATTTTTTGCGAAAAGAAATTTTAAGAAGAGGGATTGATTTACCTTACCAATTCGAAGAAGATAATTTCGAAACAACTTTTCACTTTGGGGTGTTTAAGAATAGAGAATTACTTTGTGTAGCAACATTCATAATGAATTCTACTGAAACTTTAGTAGGAAAGCAATATCAACTTAGAGGAATGGCTACATCATTAACCTCCAGAGGAAAAGGTTTTGGAAAGTTATTACTTTCCTATGCGACTAAAGAGCTAGAAAATAGAAAAATTGAATATTTGTGGTGTAATGCACGTACAGAAGCTATCAATTTCTATGAGAAAAATCAATTTCAGATTATGGGAGAACAATTTTTAGTTGAAAAAGTGGGGCCTCATTACAAAATGTTTAAAGCAATTAAAAATGAAAATCAGTAAAAATTATCTTATTCTATTAATGTTCATGTATTCAGTTATAGCGAGCAGTCAAAAAAAGGAAGTAATTATAGAGCCAATTAAAATAACAGATAATATCTACATGTTAAAGGGTCAAGGTGGTAATATAGGTTTGTTTTTTGGAGAAGATGGAGCTTTTATGATCGATGATCAGTTTGCAAAATTAACACCTAAGATTCTTACTGCAATAAAAGGGATTACAGATAAAAAAATAACGTACTTAATTAATACACATTGGCATGGAGACCATACTGGAGGAAATGAAAATATGAGTAAAGAAGGAGCAATTATTGTTTCTCACAAAAATGTAAGAAAAAGAATGAGTGTAGAAAGTATAGTTAGAGGAAGAAAAAAACCTGCGTCACCAAAAGAAGCTTTACCAGTTATTACATTTACTGAAGACATGATGTTTCATAGCAATGGAGAGGATATTTTAATAACTCATGTACATAACGCACACACAGACGGAGATGCCCACGTATACTTTACAAATAGCAACGTATTACACATGGGAGATACTTATTTTCAAGGAAAATTCCCTTTTATAGATTTAAAAAGTGGTGGAAGCATTGAAGGATATATAGCATCTGCAGAGAAAGCTTTGATGATGATTAATGATAATACTGTAATAATTCCAGGTCATAGAGGTCTTTCTAATAAACAAGAATTACAAACATATAAGAAAATGTTAGTAACTCTTAGAGATAGAGTAGC
>JAHDDQ010000040.1:16067-16385 GCA_020629275.1 Tenacibaculum sp.
GAAGGAAAAACTGTAGAAGAAGTGAAAAAAGATGAAACTATCACTAAAGAATATGCAAAAGAGTACGGAGGATGGTTCATTACAGCTGAAGGTATAAGAGAAACTATTTATATGAGTCTAACAAAAAAATAGGATAAAAGCTGTCTGAGAAACAACTTTCAAAAGTCATTACGAAACAAAATTAATCTTGAAGGAATCTTATTTAGAAGAAACAGATAAAAGATTCCTTCATTACATTCTTGATAACAGTATTTTTAGTCAGCTTCGTGTATGTAACTTGTTTTTTTTTGACTTTTCTTTAATCACCTGCGCAACAGT
>JAHDDQ010000040.1:16395-27199 GCA_020629275.1 Tenacibaculum sp.
TATTTTAAATTATCTAATATTTTGATTGAGTTTATTTTTGATGATCAAAGCAACTGGTTTGTTTTCAATTTTTGACTCTAACCATGAAAGTATATCTAAATATAAAAAAGCTCTTTTTTCATAAGGGTGATTCTCAAAAACTTTTAAACGAGTATGAATCTTTTGAAACTCTTTTTTGAATTCATGTGGATATAAATCGCCTAAAGATCTAATAGACTCAATGAAAACTTTTTGAACTTCCTGTAAACTTTCCATCTTCAATAAAAATCGATAAGTTTCTTTGAATTGAAGTTCTAAATGATAATCTAAGCCGCATTCATAATGAGCGATTAAGTTTAAAATACGGGCAAAACATTGTAAATCTGTACCTACATATAACTTTTTAGCCGCTATAATTTTCGATAAATATTCAATACATTTTTTGTTATTACCCATTCCAAAATAAAGACATGCTATTTTATAATAAAATCTAATAATATGATGCTTGTCCAAATGAAGAATGTGTTCATTAATTTTTTGATGTATTTCATTTACTAAATATTCACCTTTATCAAAAGTACCTTCTATAAAATGTTGATGGAGTTTATTGGTATATAAATACTGAAAGATTAAGATTTCGGTATTGTTATTTTTTGGAATTATATGTGTCTTTATTTCATTCTCAAACTCCGAAAGTTCTCTCTTAAGCTCTTGTTGATGGCCAATGAAAAATAAAGATTCTAACAAATAATTCTTTCCTTTTAAATAAAAAACAGGATTAATTGCTATCATTTTAGGATATTCTTTAAAAAGCGATGTCAATTTAGAAGCATATTTGTAGCCATGTAAAAAATCTTGAGTTAAAAAGCAACGCCATAAATGTGCTTTGTAAAGCCAAAGTCGTTCTCGAAAACCTAAATCGGAATACGTATAATTTGGTAATTTTGTATCGAAATACGTGATAATCTGCTTGAGTTCCTGATCATTTTTAGCATAACCATTTTTCAATAAAATGCTGTACAGTTGTAAAGAAAGGTTCGATAATTTACTCGTAATAACATTCTGTTGAGTTAATTGTTTTGCTTGTAAAGTTAGTTCATCTGCTCTCGTACTGATACTTCTAGTAATGTATTGACTTTCAATTATTTTTTCTAATTCAACAATCTCATAAGCTATGTTTTTTTCTTCATTCTCAATAGCAGTCGATTTGGCTTTATCGAGTAACTTTAAGCTCTGTTTATACAAACCCTTTTGATAGAGTACAGTGGCAAAATCTAATTGTTCACGTACTTGAACTCTTATATTTTTAAGGGCAGGATTCATTCGTAAACTGGTTAATATCTGTTTGTATAAATGTGCTTTCAAATTGGAAAGCTGAAGTTTAGTAACAATACCACTTTTTAAAATACTTCTTTCATCATACTTTTTTTGTTTTTCTAGGAATTTAAATAAGGCAAAAAACTTTGTCTCTGTATTTCCACCTAACCTTCCTATATATAAGTTAAACTGACGTTTTTCAGATTTAGTTAACGATTGAATTAATACAAATAAAGCATCATTATTATGGTTAGCCTTTGTAAAATTATTCATCTCAATCTCTTGTTTTTAAAAGTGTTGTTTAGTTTTTTTATTCTTTTTGATATCGTAAGAATGACTTTATAAAAGAAACATCCTGCAAAGCCAATATATAAATTTGAATTGTATAACGTGAATTATTTAGAAATAATGAATAGTAATAAAGTCCAAATTTTTGATACAACTTTACGAGACGGAGAGCAAGTTCCGGGCTGTAAATTAAATACTAAACATAAGTTAGTTATAGCTGACCGTTTAGATGCTTTGGGAGTTGATATAATAGAAGCAGGATTTCCGGTTTCTAGTCCGGGAGATTTTACTTCGGTAAGTGAAATAGCCAAACTGATAAAGAATGCAACAGTTTGTGGACTAACAAGGGCTGTTAAAAAGGATATAGAAGTTGCAGCAGCAGCTTTAAAGCACGCTATAAAACCAAGAATTCATACAGGTATTGGAACAAGTGATTCCCATATTATACATAAATTCAATACAACGAAAGAAAAAGTAATAGAAAGAGCTATTGAAGCAGTTTCTTACGCAAAAAATTTTGTTGATGATGTGGAGTTTTATGCTGAAGATGCTGGCAGAACAAGCAATGAATATCTTGCTAGAGTCTGTGAAGAAGTAATTAAAGCAGGAGCAACGGTATTGAATATTCCAGATACGACAGGGTATTGTCTTCCTGAAGAATATGGAGCTAAGATTAATTATTTGAAAGCGAATGTTAAAGGAATAGATAACGTTATAATTTCGTGCCATTGTCATAACGATTTAGGTTTGGCAACAGCAAATTCAATTGCCGGAGCAATTAATGGAGCTCGTCAAATTGAATGTACCATAAACGGAATAGGAGAAAGAGCTGGAAATACAGCATTAGAAGAGGTGGTTATGATTTTGAAGCAGCATCCTTACTTAAATCTCCAAACCGATATTGACACCAAGCTTTTATACGATACGAGCTTAATGGTGCGCGATAATATGGGCATGCCTGTGCAACCTAACAAGGCAATTGTAGGTGCAAATGCTTTTGCACATAGTTCAGGAATCCATCAAGACGGTGTAATAAAAAATAGAGAAACTTATGAAATTATAAATCCAGCGGATGTTGGAGTAACTGAAAGCGCAATAGTACTTACAGCAAGAAGTGGTAGAGCTGCATTGGCATATCGAGCAAAAAAAATAGGTTATGAATTAACAAAAATACAGTTAGATACAGCTTATCAAACGTTTTTGAAATTTGCAGATAGGCAAAAAGAAGTCATAGATGAAGATCTTCATTTAATCATGAAAAAAGTAAATAAAATTTCAAAAATAGCTATTGCCTAATGGGAAAAACATTATTTGATAAAGTTTGGGACAAGCATGTTGTGGATACCATAGATAATGGTCCTCAAATATTATATATAGATAAGCATTTAATTCATGAAGTTACAAGTCCACAAGCTTTTAATGAGTTGAAAAAAAGAAAGATACCAATAGCACGACCAGATAAAATTATAGCCACAGCAGATCATAATACACCAACAATAAATCAGCATTTACCGGTTAAAGATGAACTATCAAGAAACCAGTTAGCACAATTATCAAAAAACTGTAAAGAGAATAATATTACACTTTACGGCTTAGGACATGAGAATAACGGAATCATACACGTTATAGCTCCAGAACTAGGAATAACACAACCTGGAATGACCATGGTTTGTGGAGATAGCCACACCTCAACACATGGAGCTTTTGGTGCTGTAGCGTTCGGAATAGGAACAAGTCAAGTAGCGCAAGTTTTTGCAAGTCAATGCTTATTATTACAAAAACCAAAAAGCTTACGAGTTACTGTAAGTGGTAAATTAAAAAAAGGAGTTTTACCAAAGGATGTAATTTTGTATATCATAGCCCAACTAGGAACAAACTCTGGAACAGGATATTTTTGCGAATATGCAGGAAATGTATTTGAAGAAATGTCTATGGAAGGTCGAATGACTGTATGTAATATGAGTATTGAAATGGGAGCAAGAGGAGGAATGATAGCACCAGATGATATTACTTTTGAATACATGAAGAACAGAGAATTTGCTCCTAAAGGAAAGATTTTTAAAGACAAAGTAGCATACTGGAATACCCTAAAAACAGATAAAGATGCAATTTTTGATCAAGAATATTCCTTTAATGCTGAAGATATAGAACCAATGCTTACTTATGGAACTAATCCAGGAATGGGAATAAAAATATCAGAAAAAATCCCAAATAGTGAAGATGCTTCATCTGAAAAATCGTTGAATTACATGAATTTTAAAGAAGGAGAAAGCTTACTAAATAAGCCTATTAATTACGTATTTATAGGAAGTTGTACGAATTCAAGAATTGAAGATTTTAGAGTCGTAGCTGATTATGTTAAAGGAAAACAGAAAGCAGTTAATGTTAATGCATGGCTAGTGCCAGGATCTCAGAAAGTGGTTAAACAAATTCAAGAAGAAGGACTACAAAATATTTTTGAAGATGCAGGTTTTAAATTAAGACAACCAGGTTGTTCAGCTTGTTTAGCTATGAATGACGATAAAATCCCAGAAGGCGAGTATTGTGTGTCAACATCAAATAGAAATTTTGAAGGCCGTCAAGGACAAGGAGCTCGAACAATATTAGCTAGTCCTTTAGTCGCTGCAGCGACTGCTGTTGAAGGAAAAATTGTGAATGTAGTTAAATACCTCAACTAAATGGAAAAGTTTATAAAGTTTACAGACACTGCTATACCGTTATCAACAGAAAACATAGATACAGACCAAATAATACCTGCACGCTTCTTAAAAGCAACCGATAAAAAAGGTTTTGGAAATAATTTGTTTAGAGATTGGAGGTTCAAAAAAGATGGAAGTATTAATAAAAACTTTGTCTTGAATAACAAAAATTATAAAGGCAGTATCTTAATAGCAGGTGATAATTTTGGATGTGGTTCAAGTAGAGAGCATGCTGCGTGGGCACTAGCCGATTATGGATTCAAAGTTGTTATTAGTAGTTTTTTTGCAGATATTTTTAAAGGAAACGCATTAAATAACGGCATATTACCAATTCAAGTTACTCCAAATTATTTAGAAAAACTTTTAGTCGAAATAGATAAAAATCCTTTATCAGAAATGACGGTAGATTTAGAAAATCAAACTTTAGTTTCGAAAATAGGGGAAGAAAAATTTCAAATTAATGCATATAAGAAATTATGCCTGTTAGAAGGATATGATGATATCGATTTTCTGATAAGTAAAACAGAAATAATAAAAGAATACGAATTAAATAGTTAATTATATGTGTGATTTAGGTATTCTTTATGACTTCAAACATTATAAAGTCAATTTACCTTTTTGCACTAAATTTATAAAAGATGAAGTTTAAAATCACAGTAATTCCAGGAGATGGTATTGGGCCAGAAGTTACAACCCAGGCAAGAAAAGTTTTAGAAGCTATCACCAGTACTTTTGATCATGAATTTATATTTACCGAAGCTTTAATGGGAGCTTGCGCTATCGATAAAATAGGAAATCCTTTACCAGATGAAACACTTAAGCAATGTGTTAAAAGTGATGCTATTTTATTTGGAGCTATAGGTGATCCGAAATATGATAATGACCCTACTGCTGAGGTTCGTCCAGAACAAGGATTACTAAAATTAAGAAAGCAACTAGGGCTTTTCTGTAATATTCGACCTGTAAAAGCTTATCAAGAGTTACTCCACAATTCACCTTTAAAACAGCAAATTATAGAAGGAACAGATATAGTAATATATAGAGAATTAACAGGAGGTATTTATTTTGGAATTAAAGAATTAAGTGAAGACAAACAAATAGCATTTGATGGATGTTCGTATGCTGTGGAGGAAATTGAGCGCATAGCACACTTAGCTTTTAAAGAAGCACAAAGTAGACGTAAAAAATTAACTTTAGTAGATAAAGCAAACGTACTAGAAACATCAAGATTGTGGCGAAAAACTGTCACAAGATTAGCATCAAAATATCCAGATGTAAAGCTCGATTTTATGTTTGTGGACAACGCAGCTATGCAGTTGATATTAAACCCAAAAGACTTTGATGTTATCTTAACAGAAAATCTCTTCGGAGATATTTTATCTGATGAAGCAAGCGTTATTGGAGGTTCTATAGGCATGTTAGCATCTGCATCGGTAGGAAGTAAAAATGCACTGTTCGAACCCATCCATGGTTCTTTTCCGCAAGCTAAAGGTAAGAATATAGCGAATCCATTAGCTTCAATATTATCAGCCGCAATGTTATTAAACCACCTAGGTCTACATAAAGAAGCTCGGGAGATTGAAATAGCCGTTCAAAAGTCACTTGAGTTTGGTATAACCACCCAGGATATTAATTCAGAGAAAAACTTTAGTACAGATAAAGTAGGTGATTTTATTGTAGACGTAATTAGCTCTCCTAAAGACTTAAATGTTAATTTTGACAATATTCATTTAGGACAATCAACAATTATTTAAACTTGAGTATTCTCTTCTTTACAAAGTAAATTTTAAGTCTTAAATATTCAATATAAAGTAGTACTTATTACATTCTATAAACTAAAAATCATTGCGTTTTTCGCAATGATTTTTAGTTTATATGATTTTTAAACAGGTTTTTAACACGTTTTTGTTGGTTAATTCATAATAAAAACACCTTTTTTTAGCTCTTTTTTAAAGTTTTTTCAATAAAATGATATTTTTATCATATTCATAAATCACTTCACTCATTTTTAGAAACTCATATTTTCATGATCTTTTAAAACATCGATTTTAAAAGATTGTAAAAAAAGGAGTCCTTTTTTTGATAACAGATCTGGTTCGAAATCGTTTTAGAACAACTACAAAATTATAACTATTTGGAAATAAGGTTTTTTTAAAACAATTTTAGAAACCAATAATCAAACGCTAGAACTATGTTTAATAAAAAATCAATTACTATACTACTTACAGTAATGTATAGATTAACAATTTTTGCGCAAGAAAAAGAAGGTAAAAAGGAATTTAAATTCTCAGGAAGTGTAGATACTTATTTCTCAAAAAACCTATCAACAAATGCCTTAGGTACAACAGGAATATTATCTGACCAATCTGCAAATGGTTTTGGTTTAGGAATGGTTAATACAATTTTTGTTTATGAAAAAGGAAGAGCAGGTGTTATTGCAGATTTAGCTTACGGACCCAGAGCAAATGCTGCCAATGCATATGAAGGAGCTATAAACCAATTATACGCCTATTATAATATTACCAATAAAATAAAAATATCGCTAGGTCAGTTTAATACGTTTTTTGGATATGAGGTTATATCACCAGTAGACAATTTTAACTATACTGTTTCTTATTTATTCAATGCGGGTCCGTTTTCACACACAGGAGTTGTAATCGACTATGAGATAAGTGAAGATTTTTCATTGCTATTAGCTATAACAAATCCGCATGGAATTACTCAGGGTACAAACATCACTAACGATTATCAATACGGATTTCAAATTGGTTATCTAGGACAGTTTTTTAATGTTATTTACGGGGCAGATGGCTCTGGTTTTGATGACACATTATACCTTGACTACACCGGAGGTTTTAACCCAACTAAAGAATTACACATAGGTTTTAACGTAGCGTATTCTAATTCAAATGAATCAGATTTAGGTTATTATGGTGCAGCTGTATACTTTGAAAACTCTTTTTCAAACACATTAAGCGTCGGACTTAGACCAGAATACTTTACGACTACATCAAAAAGTATAGATACTTCAATTTTAGCAGTAACATTATCTGCGAATAAAAAATTAACAAATAAACTTAAGATAATAGGAGAGTTAAGATACGATACATCAGAAGATGTTCAGCTTGTAGGAGGAAAAGAACGTGCAACAGGAGCAACATTAGCAGCGGTATACGCATTCTAAAAAAATAGAACGATCAAAATAACTAAATAATGAAAAAAATAGAAGCAATTATTAGAAAGTCTAAATTTCGAGATGTTAAGAATGCATTACATGAAATAGGAGTGAACTTCTTTTCTTACTGGGATGTAACTGGTTTAGGAAATGAAAAAAAAGGACATGTGTATAGAGGTGTTTCTTACAGTACGAGTGATATACAAAGAAGGTATTTATCTATAGTGGTTAATGACGATTTTGAAGAAATAACAATAACAACCATTATTAAAGCTGGAGCTACAGGTGAAGTCGGAGATGGAAAGATCTTTGTAAGTGAAATTGAAGACGCATACAGAATCAGAACAGGAGAAAAAGGAGGAAATACACTAAATTAATTACAGAGAAATTATTATGGAATTACTTACTACAAATAACGTATGGATGATGATCTGTACAGCACTGGTTTTCTTCATGCATTTAGGGTTTGCATTTTTAGAAATCGGTTTAACCAGACAAAAAAACACATTGAATATTTTATTCAAGAATATATTTATCATAACTGTAGGACTTTTATTGTATGCCGCTTTCGGTTTTAACTTGATGTATCCAGGTTTTGCAAAAGATGCATCTGGTGTTTTTGGTTTCTCAGGTTTTGGATTACATGCTCCAATGATTGATGGGGTTTTGGATTTGTCTTACGATTCAGGATATACCTATTGGACAGATTTTCTTTTCCAAGGAATGTTTGCAGCAACGGCAGCAACAATAGTTTCCGGTGCTGTAGCTGAACGAATGAAAATTTTACCTTTTATAATTTTCACTTTAATTTATGTTGGATTAGTATATCCAATAGCAGGTTCATGGAAATGGGGAAAAGGTTTCTTACATACACTAGAGACACCGTTTTATGATTTTGCAGGATCTACTTTAGTACATTCAGTAGGTGGATGGGCAGCCTTGGTCGCGGTTTGGTTACTTGGAGCAAGAATAGGTAAATTTAAAGATGGAAACGCACAAGCTATACCAGGTCATAACATACCGTTAGCTACAGCAGGAGTATTAATTTTATGGTTAGGATGGTTTGGTTTTAATGGGGGGTCAGTTTTATCCGCAAATCCAGCAGGGACATCATTAACTTTGGTAACTACTTGCTTGGCTGCTGCAGCTGGAGGAGTGGTTTCAGCTATTTTTTCAACAATTTTATTTAAAAATCTAGATTTAACGATGTTTCTTAACGGAATTCTTGGGGGATTAGTAGCTATAACCGCAGGAGCAGATCAAATGACACCAATGAATGCCATTGTAATTGGAGGTATTGGTGGAATTTTAATTGTTTTAGCAGTAAGTTTAGTTGATAAAATGAAACTAGATGACCCAGTTGGGGCAATAGCAGTTCACTTGATATGTGGAATTTGGGGAACCCTAGCTGTAGGTCTTTTTGGAAAATTAGCCAGTTCTTCTCAGTTTTTAAGTCAATTAATAGGAGTTGCAACTTATGCGATCTTTTGTGTTACAACTTCATTCTTAATCATATTTATATTAAAGAAAACAATAGGAATTAGAGTTTCTGAACAGGAAGAGATAGAAGGTTTGGATGCTCACGAGCATGGAATGGCAGCTTATTCCGATTTCAGATTAAACGAACATTAATTAGTACTGTCTTTCAGTCAGAAAAAGGTCTTTGTAATCAATACAGACCCTTTTCTAAAATGTTAAAACATCAATTCAAAGGCTTTTTTTTTACGATAATAAAATTTTAATAGGTCAATTTTTAAGATATAGATAAAAGTGAATATTTAAAGGTTAAGTATCTCTTTTTCAAATTTTTATTTTCCTATTTTAGAAAAGGAAATTCAATAATTATGCAAAACCAAGGACTTTATTTAAACGAGTTTGAAACGGCGAATTGTGGAGCTGGTTTCATTTGTAATTTAAAAGGACAGAAATCTAATCAAATTATACATGATGCATTAGAGATTTTAATAAAACTAGAGCATCGTGGAGCTGTGAGTTCAGATGGTAGAACTGGAGACGGAGCCGGTATTTTAATAGATATTCCTCATGAATTTTTTAAAAGGGTTTGTGATTTTGAATTACCTAGCCCTAAAGAATATGCGGTAGGTCAAGTTTTTCTACCTAAAAAATTCAATCAAAGCAGTTATTGTGAAACTGTTTTTGAAAGTGAACTTAAAAATCAAGGGTTACAAATTTTAGGTTGGCGTGAAGTCCCAGTAGATACTTCTAATTTAGGAGCTATAGCAGCTACTACGCAACCAAAAATAAAGCAAGTATTTATAGAGAAGGGTAAAAACGAATTAACAGACTTGGAGTTTAATGCAAAATTATTTGCAGCCAGAAAAATTAGTGAACATACAATCACTAAATCAAAAATTTCTGAAAGCAATTATTTTTATTTATCAAGTTTATCAACCACAACTTTAATATATAAAGGACTTTTAATGCCTGAAGATATTGGTCGTTTTTATGTTGATTTAAGACAGCCCGATTTAGTAACAAGATTAGCATTGGTACACCAACGTTTTTCAACTAATACATTTCCATCGTGGGACTTGGCACAACCATTCAGGTTTATGTGTCATAATGGAGAGATAAATACATTAAAAGGAAATGTAAAAAGAATGATTGCTAGGCAAGAATTAATGAGTAGTAATTTGTTTGGCGATGATATAGAAAAATTATATCCAATAATAACCGAAGGAAAATCAGACTCTGCATCTATGGACATGGCAGTCGAGTTACTGCTTATGACGGGCAGGTCTTTACCTGAAGTGATGATGATGTTAGTTCCAGAAGCATGGGAAAAAGACATTGCAATGAGTGAAGAAAAAAAAGCTTTCTACGAATACAATTCTTGTATCATGGAGCCATGGGACGGTCCAGCTTCTGTTCCTTTCACAGATGGTAATTATATTGGAGCTTTACTGGATAGAAATGGATTAAGACCATCGAGATATACGGTAACTAAAGATGGAAATGTAGTGATGTCTTCTGAGATAGGAGTATTAAATATTAAGCCAGAAAATGTACAAAAGCACGGACGATTAGAACCTGGAAAAATGTTTCTGGTAGATATGAATGCAGGGAGAATTATTGAAGATGAAGAGATTAAATCATCAATAATTACAAAATATCCATATAAAAAATGGTTAGATGAACATGTGTTGCCCTTGGCAGAAATACCATATACTAACAATACGATAACAAAAGAAAAAACTGATTTTAAAACGCGTTTACGACTGTTTGGTTATACTATTGAAGAAATAGATTATCTAATTGCTCCAATGGCAATAAATGGAAAAGAAGGAATTGGTTCTATGGGAACAGATACACCCTTAGCAGTATT
>JAHDDQ010000041.1 GCA_020629275.1 Tenacibaculum sp.
ATGTTCAGCTAGGTTACCAGTGTACGCTATTTTAATAGCTATTATAATTCCTAATAGAAAGATTTTAGGTGTTTTTAGTTTACAAGGTTTAACATTACTTGGGCTTTATATTTTAGGTTTTGCAGCAGCAGTTATAGCAGGTTTAATACTACATAAAACATTGAATGTTAAAAGCAAATCATTTTTTGTTATTGAAATGCCTGATTATAAATTACCTTCTTTAAAAAACGTATTATTTTCAGTAATTGAAAAAACCAAATCATTTGTTTTTGAGGCAGGTAAAATTATTTTAGCAATTTCAATTGTATTATGGTTTTTAGCAACTCATGGACCATCTTCATACGATAAAGTTGCCGATAAAGTAAGGCAAGAAACAGTAGGTTTAAATTTAAATAAAACTGAGTTAGAGCAGAAAATTGCCTCAGCAAAATTAGAGAAATCATATATAGGAATAGCTGGAAAAACAATAGAACCTATAGTAAAACCTTTAGGTTACGACTGGAAAATAGGGATTGGACTGATAGCGTCATTTGCTGCACGAGAAGTTTTTATAGGAACGTTAGCAACAATATATAGTATTGAAGGCGTAGAGGAAGAGGCCACGATAAAAGAGCGAATGAAAGCAGAAATTAATCCCAGAACAGGAGAGAAGAGATTTAATTTTGCTACAGGTATGTCGTTACTTGTGTTTTATGCTTTTGCTATGCAGTGTATGGCTACATTAGCTATTGTAAAAAGAGAAACAAGAAGTTGGAAATGGCCTTTAATTCAATTAATAGGTATGGGAGCTTTAGCATATATTTCTGCAATGATAGTTTATCAAATATTAAAATGATACAGCAACTTTTAGCATATGGGCTAGTTATTCTGGCAGTAATTTTTTTAGTGAAGAAGTTTTTCTTTAAAAATGAAAAGAAGAAATGTGATTCAGGTTGTGGGTGTTAAACCAATAATGTTATTATGGCTTTTTTTTATTTAACTTTATTAACTTCATTATACACTATTGTAAGAGGAGTGTATAAAGAATATGCCTATTTTAACACTAAAAGTTTTTTACAACACATATGTTTAATAGCTTTTTTAACTGGTTTGTGTAGTGGTTTTCTTACAGGAACAGCATATTCACATGGAATTGATTTTCCTTGGTATCTTTTTAGTTTAATTAGTTTTTTGGTAATTATGATTGTAGCCATAGTTTTAGTAGGATTAATAAAACTGCTATATTTTATTAAAAAATAAGAATTCTTCCTTTTTAAGTGTACAATATTTAAATAAACTATTTTTACACGTTCTACGTTTAGTGTATTATGATAAAAAAACTTATTTTTTTCTATGTTTTTTTTTCGGTTTTAATTGTTTGCGCACAAGAAAAACCTAAAGGATTTAGAGTAAAAAAAGTTGAGGTACTTTCCGACACTATTTATGTAGATTCAGTAAGTATTCATCCAAAACTATTCAAAGTTTTCAGTTCTAAAGGAAAGCTAATTCCTAAGAAAAAATATACTATAAATTTTGCTAAGGCCCAGCTAATTTTCAAAGAAAATGAGTATGATAACATTACTATAGAATATCTTAAATACCCTGAGTTTTTAACAAAAGTATACACACCAATAGATGAAAGCAGGATTGTTCCGAATATAACAAGCACAGGGAAATTATACAGTTTAACAACAAATAAAAAGAAAGGAGAATTCAAGCTTTTTGATGGTCTTAAAACACAAGGTTTTATTTCTAGGGGAATAACAACAGGTAATAATCAAAATGCTGTTACAAACGCTTCTTTAGATCTAACACTAGAAGGAAAGTTATCAGAGAAAGTATCAATTAGAGCTAATATTTTCGATACGAACTTTCCCCTACAACAGAATGGGTATTCTCAAAATATTACTGATTTTGATCGTATTTTTATTGAATTGTTTTCAAAAAATTGGAAAGTAAAAGGTGGTGATCTTTCTTTAGGAAATAAAGACAGTTACTTCTTAAGCTTCGAGAAGCAAGTTTCAGGTATAGAAGTTAAGGCAAATCTAACAGAAAACACTAAGATAGCTGCATCAGGAGCAATAGTTAGAGGTAAATTTTCGTCTTTTAATTTCGTAGGAATTGAGGGAAACCAAGGACCATATAAAATTTTAGGGACTAATAACGAATCTGCAATAATTATAGTTGCTGGAAGTGATGCGGTATATGTAAACGGAATTCGTTTAGAGCGAGGAGAAAATAAAGATTATAATATAGATTACAACCTAGCTGAAATCCGATTTAATACTACGTACCCAATTACTAACGACATGAGAGTTAGGGTAGAATTTCAGTTCTCTGAAAGAAATTACACACGTTTTATTACCTATGAAAAAGCACAGTACACTTCTGAGAACTTCTCAGTTACAGGATATTTTTACAATGAGAATGATGCTAAAAGTCAGCCAATTCAACAAAGCCTGAGTGTAGCACAAAAACAAATTTTGGCAGCAGCTGGAAATGATATCTCTAAAATGGTAGCTCCAAGTGCTTTTGAAGATGAGTTTTCTTCAACAAGAATTCAGTATAAAAAAGTTCCGATAGCTGGTGAAGAGGTATTTGAATATTCAACAGATGAAAATGATGAATTATTTAATGTTACATTTAATAATGTTGGAGCGAATAAAGGGAGCTATGAAATTGATAGAACAATAGCCATCGGAACAATTTATAGATATGTTGGAGTTAATCTAGGAAATTTCGATCCGTTAATACGTCTTGTAGCACCTAACAGCTTGCAAGTAGCAGTACTTAAAACACGTTACACACCTTCAAAGAAAACAATACTCAACGCTGAGTTAGGATTTAGTGATAATGATGCTAATTTATTTTCTAATATTGGAGACGAAAAAAATAAGCAAATAGCAACAAAATTTGATTGGCAGCAAGTAATTTTAGATAAACCTTGGAAGCTAGAAAGTACTATTGATTATGAGTTTATTCAAGAAAAATTCACATCGGTTCAACGTTTTAGAACTGTAGAATTTAATAGGAACTGGAATGTAATTAACCAACTTGGAGATCAGCATCAAATAGCTACTTCATTGTTATTAACAAAGAAAAAAAGCACCATTTCTTATCGTTTCAATCATTTAAATTTTACAGATAGTTTTAATGGGAATAAACATGAGTTATCCACAAATTTGGTGTTGGATAAAACATTTTTTTCTACAGAAGGAAGCCTGTTAAATAGTAATTCCATTCAGGAAAGAGGAACTTTTTTTAAATTAAGATCTAAAGTCCAACATCAGTTCAAAAAATCTTGGTTAGGAAGCTTTGTATCTTTTGAAACGAACACTATTAAAGAGAAGTTAACAAATACGAATGCAAATCGAAGTCATAGATTTAAAGAGTATGAAACTTTTTACGGAATTGGAGATTCAACTAAGGTTTTTGCCAAACTAGGATTTAATTATAGAGCAAATGATAGTATTAGAAACGAAAATTTTAGACAAATTAACGATCGAAGAACCGTCTATTTAAATAGTCAACTTATTCAAAATAAAAGAACCAATTTGTCAATTTTTGCAAATTACAGATTTACTAAAAATACGTTTAAAGCTAATGAGAAGTCATTAAATTCTAAGTTAGTATATAATCAACAGTTCTTTAATAAATTTATAAATATAGGATCTGTATACGAAACTTCATCAGGAAATATAGCACAGCAAGATTTCGTGTATGTAGAAACCGAACCAGGCCAGGGATTTTACACATGGATCGACTATAATAACGATGGTATACAGCAGTTTGAGGAATTTGAGGTAGCACAATTCCAAGATCAAGCTTCTTACCTAAGAGTTCCCTTACCTAATTTAACGTTTTTACCAACTCAAAGAGCTTCTTTAAAGCAAAATATAATTATTAACCCTGTACAATGGAAGCAGAAAACGGGAATTAAAAAAGCGCTTTCTCATTTTTATAATCACACCTATTTCTTAGTAGATAACGAACAGAAACGAATAGGAGATACGTTCAATTTAAATCCTTTTGATTTAAATGAAGAGAAACAATTAGGATTACAATTTACAATTAGAAACAGCTTTTATTTTAATAGAAACCTACAAAATTACAGTCTAATTTATACATATGGAAAATCTAGAAATAAACAACAGTTAAATATTGGAAGTCAAGAGAACAGCTCATTTATACACCAATTACAAGTACAGCATAAATTATCGAAATATTGGCTATTTGATGCTACAACTTCAATTTCAAAAAATAATTTGACAACTCAGAATTTCGCTACTCGTAATTATATAATTGACAAGAAAGAATTAAATCCAAAACTAACTTTTTTGTATAATAAAGATCATCGTTTATCAATGCTTTATCATTTTAAAGAAAAGAAAAATAGTATAAATAATTTAGAAGAGTTAAATCAGCATAAAATAGGACTAGATTATTTTTTTCTTAGTAAAAAGAAAAATCAGGTAGTAGCAAACTTTAATATGTTTTTAAATGATTTTTCAGGAAACTCAAACTCTCCTGTAGGATACCAAATGTTAGAAGGTTTGCAGGTAGGTAAAAATTATACTTGGAGCTTACTATTTAACCAAAAGTTAAATTCAATATTAAATTTAAGTATTAATTATTTAGGAAGAAAAAGCCCAACAGCAAATACAATTCATACTGGGACAGTACAATTAAAAGCTATTTTTTAAATAATTCATGTATTTTTGTTACGTTAGTTTTGTAAAACTAGCACCTTAAATATGAGGTTTAACGAATAATATTTAAAATTACCTACAATGAAGAAGATAGCCGCTATTATCGGGATTTTAATGAGTTTTATAGTTAATGCTCAGCAAGAAATTAGTGTTGACTTGGGGGATGCTTTAGTAATGAAGACATTAGAGGTTTCATACGAACACTACATAGGAAGTCAATCTTCAGTAGGAATTTCTGCCTTGTTTAACTTTCAAGGAAGAACATCTGACTTTAGTTACAATGAAAAGAATATGTTCACTCCATTTTTCCGCCACTATTTTACGACAAGTAAAAACTGGAATTATTTTGGAGAATTATTTTTAGGTATTAATACTGGAGAAGAGGAAGTTAGAATTTCAGGAGCTACTGCGTACAGAAATTATACCGATGGCGCATTAGGAGTTTCTGTTGGAACAAAGTACATTTCTAATGGAGGTTTAATGGTTAGTGTTTTAGGAGGTTTGGGTAGAAATATGTTTACCGACAAATCACCAGTAATTGTTCCAAGAGTAGGTTTAAATATCGGTTACCGATTTTAAAAACGTATAAGTACTACTGTTTTTCGTATATTACAATCGTGTAAAATGTTGGTTTATAGTTTTTTGTTTGAATAATTTTCTAACGAAAAGTCTTCTAGTGACCATAAAACCATCCCTAAATCTGTTTTATGAAGAAAATTACGCTTATCGTTTTAATGCTACTTTCCTATTATGTTGGATTCTCACAAGTAGATAGTTCTAGCTTAATGGGTATACCTATGGTTACTAACCTGAGTGAAATAACAACATTGACAGCAGTAAACAAAGGACAAGTTGCCTACGTAGACACTGAAAAAAGTCTATATATTTATAACGGAACCGATTGGGCAAAAATATTAGATAACTCACCTAAAATAACAAACGAAACATTAAGAGAAGATTCAAATTTTATATATGTTTCGGTAAAAATAGAAGCAAATAATTGGATGGTAACTCGTTACCATAAAAATGATATCAATGTAGAAACGATTGCAATGGGAGTGGGTGTGCAACCTACCACTTTATCTTCTATTAGTGCATTAACGTATAATTAAAATGAATTATATGAAAGCAACATTACCATATGTAATCTTCTTGTTTTTTTTATCGCAAGCATTAAATGCCCAAATTATATTTAATCCTGGAGGAGCAAGACCAAATCTTATAATACAAGGGAGCCAAACAGGTGATGATTTGAGAACATTTATCCAAGCAAATCCAACAGCAGGTTCAGTAGTTAACAATGATATTACTTTTAACGCAGAATTGATAATTGATACGAACGCTACTTTTACAGATGATAATGCTGTATATCATTTTCCGAATATTTTTAGATATGCACCAAGAGCAAATGCTACAGTAAATTTTACAGATATTACATTGCATTATAGCGGAACTGCAAAATCTCATTCTTTTAATCGAGCTTATACAGCAAATTTCACAAGGGTGTTTTATTTACAAGGTGTTGAAAGCGGAAGAAGTGATTTTTTTAATAACGGAAACTATACATTTAATATGGATAATGTTACGTTCGTTAGTTATGGGAATAGTGATTTTCTTCATTTTCAAACAAATACAACATTAAATAACATTACAATTACCAATGCAAGAGGAGGTCTTAATTTTGAACCAGGAGCGAGATTAGCAGGAGAGACAGAAATAATAAATGGATTAAAATTAGAAGGTGTTACACGAATGGTTGGAGGTTCTGGGTCGCAAGGAGACTTTAAAACATTCGATATGGAATGGGATGCAACAAATTGGAATTTTAGCCCTAGGAATGTTGACTTCTTCTTTGTAAATCCTAAAAAACCAGTTGGATGGACAGGTTATTCGGGAGGTGGTACATTACCAGTACAAGAGTTCTATACACACGAGGTTACGGTTACAGATAGTAATTTAAATCCATTAAGTAATATTAATATAACTCTATACAATAGCGATAGTGGTAGCTTCGACTATTCAGAGACTACTAATATTTCTGGTCAAATACCAAAGCAAGAGGTTTTAAGAATAGATAATACGGTGTCTTTAAATTTTAATAGAGGGCTTTCAGTTTTGGTTGCTCCAAATTATTTGAAGAATTACTATGCGGTCTCAAGAGATTTTAGTCAACCAATAATTGACAATATCATTATTACTGAAGATGAATTTATTAGTGAAACAAATACAGCTACTGTAGCAACATACAGTGGAATTAATATTAATCATGTTGCTAAAACAGTAACTATATCGGGTAACAGAAATTTATGTGAATTGTATGATTTTATCAAACTCAATAAGCTAAGTAATTTGTCACAACCTTCTATCGAGAGAATCTTTGCTACACCTAAGAAAGATATCTTAGATATTGGCGATTATCAATTTGTTTTAAGTGGTGGTGCAATTATCTCTCCATGTGATAAATTTGTGAAAATTGAAAGTACTGTAAATTCTAACATAGCAAACATCAATAATCTTAATGTAGGAATCGAAGATGCTGGCCAACTTTATAAATTTATAAGCATAACCAATCTTACCGATGCTAATTTAACTATCACAGATAATGCTGTTACACCAAGCAATACTTTTTTAAGTTTGATGAATTTTTCAGGAGAAAGCAATAGTGTAACTCAATTTGCAAGTGCAGATGTTAGAATTGATGTTTTGAGAGATGGATATACTGATTGGAGTACCATTCAAGATTTTTCTGGGCCACAAGATATTTACCGATTTGTTGTATATCAGGCGCCTATATTGAAGCCAGCGACATCACAAAATCAGCAAGATATATTATTCGTTGCTAAGAAGATATTAATGAAGAATGAAGGTATACTACAGCAAGTAAATGGTGTAACACCAAACGTTACAATCAATAACGTTACTCAGAATACCACATTAGAAGCAACTGAAGAACGTCAAAGAGAAATCATTGCATTACTTAAGAGAATACTAGTTAAAACAACAGTAATTAAAAAGCGTATAGAATAATCTTATTTTGAAACACTGTTTTTTCGAGAGCTTAAATTCACTAAAAAGAATGTGAATACTGCTGGTAAAACCCAACCTAAATTATTTTTAGAAAAAGGGATTAAATTCTGAATTCCAGTAAGTGCTTCCCTATTTATAATAAATTGTAGAAAATCTGGGATACTAAATATAAAAGTAATACTCACAACCCACTTAAAAACAGTAGAAGAATTCCACTTTTCAGGTAATATATTTAATAAAATTAAAACTATGGTAATTGGGTAAATGAACATTAATACTGGTAGTGCAATAACTATAATAGCATGGAAATTTAACTGTCCGATGATAATTCCAATTAAACTACTGATTACAGCAGTAATTAAATATACTTTTTTAGAACCCTTAAAAAGTCCTTTAAAATAATCAGAAGTTCTGGTAACAATACCAACTGCAGTTGTAAAACAAGCTAAAGCAATAAGCATACTTAAAAAGGTATTCCCGATTGTACCTAATGTAGTAATACTAATACCCCTTAATAAATTTGCTCTTTGCATATCGCTGCTTAAAGAACCATCAACAAATATTTCAGAGCCATAAAATGAACCTACAGAAATCAATCCCGCATAAATAATAAACAGTCCTATCCCTGCTATAATTCCAGCTTTCTTTATTAATTCTTTCTTTACTGAAAAAGAAGTATAACCTTTTAAATTTAAGGAGATAATAACTACACCACCTACAACAACAGCACCAATAGCATCGAAGGTTTGATAGCCCTCTAGTAATCCATCTACAATGGGAGTTTTAAAAGTGCTAGGGTTCATTACCATATTACTAGAAAATAATCCAATTCCGATTACTAAAACCAGAATAATTACGATTAAAGGCGTTAAATACTTTCCAATAAGATTTAAGACTTTCGACCTATTGATTGCAAAAATGAATACTAGTGAAAAGTAAATGATACTCATTAAAAGTGTGTCACCAATACCAAATAGCTCAGTAATCGAAGTCCATATAGTTTTAAATAATGTAGATGTCTTCGAGCTTAATATGGGTGCTATGGCTATTTCATATGTAGCAGAAGCTGTTCTAGGAGAGGGTATTGCAATAGAAATAATGTAAACGATAACGCAGTACACTAAGCTAAATGTGGGAGAAACTTTTTTTCCAAAATCATATAAAGTTCCTTGTAATTTAGCGTGTGCCAATATTCCGATTATTGGAATAAAAACAGCAGTAATCATAAATCCTAAGGTTACCCAAAACCAATTGTTACCAGCATTATAACCTAAAAGAGGAGGAAGTAGTAAGTTACCAGCTCCAAAGAATAAAGAAAATAAAGCAAAACCTGTGATAAAAATTTCCTTTCTAGAAGTCTTCATATTATAAAGCAGTATATGAGAAACGCATTATTAACCTTGAGCTTTTATAAAGTTGATCGTTTCTAAATTGAAAATTTTAGGCTGTTCTACATTTACAACGTGTCCACATTTTTTAATAACATATAAAGAAGATGAAATATGATCTTTAACAACCTTTCTGATAGAAGGTAAAAATAAATGATCTTCCTCACCCATTATATATAATGTAGGAATATTAATATCTTTCGATCTAAAAAAACGTAATAAAGGTTTAAGTTCTGAAGTCATTTTAAACCATTTTAAAAATTCTTTTTGATATAGTTTTTTTGCTTCATTTATAAATAATAACCTCGATTTTTTATGATTCTTTCTAGGCATTATAACAAAAGCAAAGAGTTTATATAAGAGCATATAAGGAACAACAGATTTAAATATATTTCCTAATCGCATTAAAACTCTAGACCTAACATTTAATTTTAAAATAGCGCCACCTAAAACCATACTTTTTACAAGTTCTGTTTTTCTTTCCGCTAGATTTCGTATTAGAATAGAACCTAAAGAAATACCAATAAAGTGTGATTTCTTAATTTCTAAATGATGTAAAACTTCAATAATATCGTCAGTAATACTATCAAAGGTATATTCTTTTTTAAATAAATTACCAATTGGATTTTTACTTTTACCATGCCCACGTAAATCTAATACAAGCACATTAAAGTGTTTTTGGAATGCTCTAATCTGTCGAAACCAAATACTACTGCTACCGCCAGCTCCATGAATAAAAGTTACCCAATCTTTGGAGGTTTCATGTTTATATGTATGATAATGTAACAAATTCGTATAATTATTTTTAATAATGGAAAGATACATATTTTTGCAGGATGAAAAATTGTGTAGTATATAAAAAAACAAATCTAACATACTATTCTTATGGAACAGAAGGAGAAGTATTGGTATTTCTTCATGGATTTTTAGAAAATTCAACCATGTGGAAAGATGTAATTAAAGAATTCTCGCCAGCGTTTAAAATAATTTGTATAGATCTTTTAGGGCATGGAGAAAGTGAATGTCTAGGGTACACACACACTATGGAAGAGATGGCAGAAGCTGTTAATTTTATATTAGAGTCCTTGAATATTAATAATATTACACTAATAGGGCATTCTATGGGTGGATATGTAGCTGTTGCTTTTGCAGAAAAATTTACAAAGAAAATAAGCAAGTTATGTTTGTTAAATTCAACCACTAAGCCAGACACCAAAGAACGCAAGGAAAATAGAGGACGAGCTATTAAAATGGCAAAAACAAACTATAAAGCTTTAGTAAATATGTCTATTTCAAATTTATTTACAATTGGTAATAAAGAATTCATAGAAAAGAAAATAACAGAATGTAGAGCAGAAGCTCTAAAAACATCAATTCAAGGATACATAGCTTGTTCTGAAGGAATGAAAATTAGAACTGATAGAAGTCATGTTTTAAAAGAAGCAACGTTTCCAAAATTAATTATTGCAGGAAAAAGAGACACGGTTTTAAGCTATGAAGATATATTAATAGAATGTGATGAAACAAACACTCCTTTAATAACATTACCAAATGGACATATGAGTCATATAGAAGATAATAAATTTATGCTTAAAGCTTTAATGAGTTTTGTAAAATCTTAAATATAAATAATAAAAGTATATTTGACTTATCAATTAGTTTATGGATACTATAGGTTTGAAGGAGATTTTAGGAATTATAGCTACGTTTATAACGTTGCTGTTATCCATATTTATTTTTTCAGCTAAATCCAATAATAAACTAAGTAATAAGTTATTTGGTTTTTTCTTATTGATAAGTGCAATAGAAATTAGTGGTTTCTTTTTATATCATTATTATCCACTATCAATACGCATGAATACGGTTAAAAATTTAACATATTATTTGCTAACCCCAACGTTTTACTTGTATGTCTGTTCAGTTTGCTACTCTAATTTCACACTGAAGAAAAAGCATTTATGGCACTTATTACCATTTATAGTAGGGAATATAATAATGTTACCACGGTTTTATTTGAGTAGTGATGAACAAATAAGAATACTTTCCGAAGACATAAACAATACATACGAGCAAATTTTTACGCATATATTTATGCATATTCAATCTATTTATTATTACATAGCTAGCTTTGTAGTAATTAAAAGAGCGAGAAAAATTTTCATTGAAAACTATTCGAATAACGCTGTTGAAACGTACAAGTGGTTGTATCAAATAGTACTGTTTTGGATGCTTGTATTTTTGGTAGCATTAATCAAGAATATATTCAAATATATGGATATGATTGATGTATTTCCAATATCACAAGTCATATTGAGTTTGGCGTTATTGTTAATAACCTGTTGGTATGTTTTAAAAGCATTGAAACATCCAGAATTATTTAGTGGAGTAGATTCAGACATAAAGTTAACTCAAGAATTAACCCAAACAAAAATAGACACAGAACAATTTCAAGAAAGAGAAGTTAGAGAATTGAAAGAGTACATGCAACGTAATGAACCTTATTTAGATCCGTCATTAACAATAAGGAATCTTGCATCACAAATGAAAATTCCTATGCGTGATCTATCAATTCTAATAAATAAAAATTTAAACCAACATTTTTTCGATTTTGTAAATGAATATAGAATCAAAAAAGCAATGAACCTTTTAAAAGACACTTCGCAACGTAAATTAACAGTACTAGAAATTTTATATGAAGTAGGTTTTAACTCGAAATCATCATTCAATACCGCATTTAAAAAACACACAAATCTTACTCCAACACAATTTAGAAAACAATATTTTTAATTTTGGCATATGGATAGTTCATTAATAATAGGAATACTTAGCATTATAATCTGCTCATTATTTTTATTTTTTTCAGTTTTCTTATTAAGTGTAAAAACCGAAAAGAAGTTATCTAATATACTATTGGCATTATTTCTAATTATAACAGCATTAGATATAAGTGTGTTTTTTTATACATTCCTTTTTGAAGTTGATTTAACGTTGGATATGTTAAGGAATAGACTATCAGACTTAAAAAGTCCATTGATTTTTTTATATATCTTATCTGTAATTTATTCAAACTTTAAGCTAAAACCTATCCATGCAGTACATTTACTGCCTTGGGTAATAGGATTGTTAGTATTATCGCCCAACTTCTTTTTTGTAACTAACGAAATGAAAGTGGAGTTTTCGAAAAATTACAATTCAAACGCTGAGATTATTTTCCTTAGAAACTTTGGAAGGCTACTCTCTTTAGTATATTTTTCAGCTGAGGTATATTATCTTTTACGATATAGAAAGTTACTGTTAGAGAATTATACAGATAAAGGATATTTCAAAAATTATAACTGGTTAAAACAATTAATAATTTTAATGTTTATAGGATCAGTATTAACATTAATAAAAGGAATTATAAGAGATAATGAGTTTTCCAAAGCATTAACCCAATCGTGGAGAATAATAACACTAGCTTTTGGTGTGTTCTTTGTTTTTTGGCTCATTTTTAAAGCACTACTTTCTCCAAAATTATTCAGAGGAATTGACGTGAATTTGAATACATCAAAAGAGATAAAAGCAACAGGTGAGAAATCAGAAAATAAGGATCAAATACAAATCTTAAAAGATTTCATGAAAGAAGAAGAACCATATTTAAACCCCTCCCTATCTATTAGAAATTTAGCAGATCAATTAAAGATTCCTATGCGGGATTTATCTGTGTTAATTAATCAAGATTTAAAACAACATTTTTTTGATTTTATTAATGAATACCGAATAGAAAAAGCAAAAAACATATTAAAAGATTCGTCAAAGAATAAGCTAACGATCCTCGAAACCTTATACGAAGTAGGTTTTAATTCTAAATCCTCCTTTAATACTGCTTTTAAAAAACACACTGGGAAAACACCTACACAATTCAGGAAATCAGAAGGTTAACGTAAAGTCGGACGTTTTCAGAATATAGTCGAACTGATTTTTTAGGTTAAAAATAGTTCGACTTTATGTTATCGGTCGCACAACTCCAGTATCAATTGCAATTTTGTCTCAACAAATAATACACACAAATTATGAGACATTTTACTTTGGTTACATTTTTATTTATCTCAACATTCATTTTTGCACAAACTATTACAGGGAAAGTTGTAGATGATATAGGAAATATCGCTTTTGCTGATGTTATCTTAAAAGATATACATAACAATATTGTAACAGGAACAACCACTAACGATGATGGAACATTTGTTGTAAATGTAACAGAAGGAAAATATACAATTACAGTTTCTTTTCTAGGATATGAAAGTTGGAAAAAACAAATAGCTGTAGATACAAATATAGATTTAGAAAAAATAGTATTGAAAGAAGACTCTGAAAATCTAGAAGAAGTAGTAATAACCTCTAAAAAAAGAGTGATACAAAGAAAAATAGATCGATTGGTTTTTGATGTAGAGAAAAGCGTTCTTAGTGAAGGAGGAAACGGAACGGATGTCCTAAAAATAGCACCCAGAGTTCAATTACAAAATGGTAATTTAGAAATATTAGGAAAAGGAGTTGCTCGCGTACTAATTAATGGAAGACTTTCTCCATTAGAAGGAGAAGACCTAACTGCCTTTTTAGAAGGATTAAATGCCAATGATATTAAAACAGTTGAAGTTATAACGAATCCACCCGCAAAGTATGAAGCTACAGGTAATGGAGGGTTAATTAATATCATACTTAAAAAAGCGATGCAAGACTCATGGAAAAATAACATTACGATAGCTCACAATCAAAATAAGTATAATTCTAAAACACTTAGAAATAGCTTTTCCTATAACAAGAAGAATATATCAATGTCAGCCAGTTTAAATGCAACGAAAGGACATCACAACCATTTGGAAGATTTGAAAATTAATTATCCAGATAATTTCTGGGATATAAAAATCGTTTCTAAGGAACGTGATGATAATTATTCAGGAAGGTTATTTTTAGACTATGCAGCTTCAGATAAAACCACAATTGGAGTTCAGTATCTAGGAAATATAAGTGCGCCGGGCGGGTTAACAAATGTAACTTCAACTGTATTTGATAACAACAGAAGCTTAGATAGGATAATAGTAAATGAAGGAGACAATGTAATGGATAGAAAAAGTAATGCATTAAATTTTCACACAACGACTGCGCTGGATTCTCTTGGAAAAGCAATTTCTTTTGACGCAGATTACTTCAGTTACAACGCTAAAAATAATAGAGTTTTTGACACTGAAGTTTTCAATGAGCAAGGGAATTCAATGGGAATAAGTTCTGCGGCATTAAATATATCAAATCAAGATATTCGAAACTTCAGCAGCACATTAGATATTACATTACCTCTAAAAAAAGTAAATCTATCTATCGGTGCAAAAGCAAGTTTTACAGATACAAATAGTAAAGTGTCGTTTTTTAATACCCTTTCGGGAGATCCTATTTTAGATCCTACGAGATCTAATAATTTCATGTATGAAGAAGATAATTTAGCAGCATATATCTCAGGGAGTACAGCACTGAGTGATAAGATGGAATTGAAATTAGGAGCACGAATTGAGCACACCACAACAAACGGCGTTAGTACAGAAATGAATCAAGAAAATAAAAATGAGTATACTAAATTATTCCCTACAGTTTATTTTGCTTATGCTAAAAATGATAATAACTCGTTCAATTTTTCGTACGGAAAGAGAATAAACAGACCGCGTTTTTCAGATTTAAATCCGTTTAGATATTATATTAATGATAACAGTTATGGCGAAGGAAATCCGTTCTTGCAGCCTTCTTTTACAGATAGTTTTGAGTTTTCACACAGTTACAAGAGAAAACTAAACACAAGCTTATTTGTTAACATAACTACAGATGGTTATGGAGTTGTATTTAATTCAGACATAGATAATGAAACTCAAATTGTAACACGAGAAAATTATTTTAAACAATATAGTTATGGAATAATAGAAAGTTATATGTTCAATAAAATTTCTTGGTGGGAAAGTCAGAATAGCATTAATTTGATAGGAAATCACACGAGCTTTGTAAAAGGTTTTGAAGCGGAAGTAAAAAACGGAGTACAAGTAGTATTAAGCTCAAACAATACGTTTTCATTATCTGAAAAAACTAAACTAACAGTAAACACTTGGTATAGAAATCAACACAGTGCAGGGCTATTTAGTGTCGGAGAAATGTTTAATATGACACTTGGTTTACAACATATATTTAGTAATAAAATGAAATTATCGGTATTAGCCAATGATATTTTTAATACTAATGGATTAAATAATTTTGTGTCTGTAGTAAATGGAGTTGAGCAGATTTATGGACAGAATTCTAGCTCAAGAAACGTTCGAATCTCTTTGTCTTATGAGTTTGGAAATAAAAAAGTGAAAACTAAAAATAGAAATTTCGGGAATAAAGAGGAATATAATAGAACTAAATAATAACAAAATCGCATCTGAATTTATTAACTTTTTGTAATTTGTTCAAAAAACCAGAATAATGAAAATACACAATTTTTCAGCCGAAAACTCTATTTTGAATAAATTTTTAGCAGAAGTTAGGGATAAAACGATTCAGAAAGACAGTATGCGTTTTCGAAGAAATATTGAACGTATAGGTGAAATACTAGGATATGAGTTGAGTAAAAAACTCTCATACAAATCGGCAGACGTAATAACTTCATTAGGAAGTAAAAAAGTGAAACTATATAATAATGATATTGTTTTATGCTCTATTCTAAGAGCAGGTCTTCCACTTCACAATGGTGTTTTAAATTATTTCGACGATGCTGAGAATGCTTTTATCTCTGCGTACAGATACCACCCTAACAATGGCGAAGATTTTGAGATAATTGTTGAGTATTTTGCCTCACCACCTATTGAAGGAAAAACAGTCGTATTAGTCGATCCAATGTTAGCGACAGGTCGCTCTTTAGTGTCTGTTTATGCGGCATTAAAAAAATATGGAAACCCTAAAAAAATGCATATCCTATCAGTAATTGGATCATTAGATGGAGTAGATTATATAAAGAATCATTTTCCTGAAGACACGGAACTTTGGATAGCTGATATAGACCATAAGTTAAACGATAAAGGATATATAATTCCTGGTTTAGGAGACGCAGGAGACTTAGCTTTTGGAGAAAAAATGTAATTTCTTACCAGAAGAAAGTAATAAAAGAACTACATAAAATTACGATTAAAACAATATCTGCGTACCATTTTTTCTGAATGAGTTCAAAGCCGTTAGCAATAATAATGGCAGTTGGAAAGAACAAGTATAACAATTCAGAACCATTTTTGATTTTAACTACTAAGAATAGGAGAACAGATAACAAAAAGTGTATCGAAATTAAAATCCAGTTCTTCCTGAAGGTATTTTTGATATTTAATGCTTTTGATGATTTATACAGCCAAGAAAAAAATAATAAAACACCGACGATTCCAAATGAGATACAATAACCTAAAGTGTTGTAAAATTGAAAATCGTATGAAGTATACCAGTTAAAAAGTAAATGAAAGTGCTGAGATTTATCAAACCAAAAGCAATAAGTAAAATATAATATAATAGGCGTAATGAAACCGAAAACAGGAGCGAATAAAGTTTGGTAGCTTAAACGTTGGTGATATAGTACAGAAGCATAAATAAGAATAATAAAAATTACGCTAAAGGGTTCTAAAATAAAAGAAATACCAATCCAGAAACCACCATCAAATAATTTTTTAAGAATAGTTTTAGACGACTGTAAACTGTAAACTTTCCTCAAGAAAAGTAGTAATGTTAAATTCGTATAAAAACTGGTATTAATAATAATTGATTTAGGAAAAAAGCCGATAAGAGTTATAAAAAACAGAAAGAAATATGAATTATCAAAGGTTAATTCGTTTCTAGAATTGATAAAGTTAACAACAGCAAACTGTATAATAAATAAAAAGAATAAGGTGAAGTTTATCTGAACAATCGACCCAAAAAAATAGCTAATAAAGAGATATGATAAAAACAATGCTATAATAAGCACAGAATTTACAGGTTTTGTGTTTCCAAAAAAGTTGGTTAACATTTTTTCTTTTTATATTTTTGCAAACGTAAAGATAATCAAGTTATGTTAGGATTAAATATTTTTAGATTAATAGGAGACTTATTCACAATTTTATTAAAACCATTTGAATGGATCCGTCTAACTTTGGCTAGAACCGATGCTGGCTGGTGGACTTCTAACGCTATAAACTGGTTTTTCTTAGGTGTACTTATCTTATTGTTAGCATATTGGATGAAAGAAGCAGTAAGATTTAAGCGTGAAGGAATCGAGGATAGAGCTTAAGCTGTAGTTTTTTGGGAAGCAAGAATAAATTAAAACGTTTCAAAGAAAATGAAACGTTCGCTAACG
Organism: Tenacibaculum sp.; assembly: GCA_020629275.1. Taxonomy (GTDB): domain Bacteria; phylum Bacteroidota; class Bacteroidia; order Flavobacteriales; family Flavobacteriaceae; genus Polaribacter. The sequence continues at coordinate 17,475 of JAHDDQ010000041.1, forward strand.
TTATACAACCTACAAGAGAAGAAATCACAACAGGTTTCTCATTGAAGGGAAAGTGGAACACTTTCTTCAAGAATGATAAACCAATTGTTTTAGAATTAGGTTGTGGTAAAGGAGAGTATACAATTGCATTAGCAGAGAAAAACCCTGATAAAAATTTTATTGGAATAGATATTAAGGGTGCTCGTTTTTGGAGAGGAGCAAAAACAGCCATAGAAAATGAAATGCAAAATGTTGCTTTTATTCGTACACAAATCGAACTCATAGATTTAATGTTTGCTGAAAATGAGGTTGATGAAATTTGGATTACTTTTCCAGATCCTCAAATCAAATACAAACGAACAAAACATCGATTAACGAATGCTACATTTTTAAAAAAATACCATAATGTCCTCAAGCCAGAAGGATTCATCAATTTAAAAACAGATAGCGAATTCATGCATGGATATACTCTAGGGTTGTTGCATGGAGAAGGGCATGAAATTCTTCATGCTAATCATGATGTATACAAAGACTATTACTCTCCAGAAGAAGTAACTGGCACTCAAACATTCTATGAAAAGCAATACTTAGAAAAAGGTAAGCCAATTACTTATATAAAATTTAGAACGAAGTACTAAAAAATTAGTACTTTCATTCTGTGAAAAAAAGCGATAATTTTTTTGAAAAAGTTTATGATGTAGCACGTTTAATTCCTCACGGAAGAGTCACGAGTTACGGAACAATAGCTAAATATTTAGGAGCAGCACGTTCAGCAAGAATGGTAGGTTGGGCAATGAATAACTCAAGCGGAAAAGAGGTTCCTGCTCACAGAGTAGTTAATAGAAAAGGAATTCTTACTGGAAAACATCATTTCGATGGAACAAATTTAATGCAACAATTACTAGAAAGCGAAGGTGTTGAAGTTCTAGACAATCAAATACAGAATTTCGAAAAAATATTTTGGGATCCGGCTAAAGAGCTTTAGGAATAGTTTTTGGTCACATCACAAACTATGAAAAAGCAAATAGTATTAGTAATTATCGTAACTATTATCTTCTCTTGCAAAAGACAGGACACAATAAAACTACCTACATTAATCAAAGCCGATTATGATACCTTGATTAAAAATAATCTAAATGAAATAGGAATAGCAAATCCTGTTGTATACAGTATAAATGTTAATTCTGATTCGATAATTAATTTGAAGCGTAAAAGAACTTATAAAGAAGGAGTTTATTCAGATCTTAACTATTCCAAAATTCAAAAAACAGATAGTTTAGTAATCTTTATAGACACCAATGAAAACTCTTTCCACTCTAATCTATATGGGTATTCAGATCCACCTTTACCACCTCCACCACCTTTATTTCAGGATTCTAGGAACGATTCATTAGAAATAATAAACTATGAAAGAGAATACAAAGAGATGAAGGAAAAACTACTGAATACACATTATGAAATGATACCTGTGTACGTTTACAATTCTTCAGGTAGAACTCAGGTTATCGAGAATCCTCATTATCACGGAGGGTTACACTTGTTAGTAGAAGCAAAAGATGAGGATAATGTTTGGAAACCAGTAGAGTATTTTGAGCAATTTAATTCATTATGTGGAACAGGACATGTAAACTACTCTTTAAAATCAGGTCAGTTTATCGTTGCAGGTATCAAAAAATATTCAGGCACATTTGAGACAAAATTGCGTTTAAAACTTAGATCATCTGATAGTTTTTTCTATTCCGAAGAATTCAAAGGTTCAGTAAATAAAAATCAATTCAATACTGAAGGAATAATACAAGAAATGAAAGAAAGGTTTGAGTACAAAGGCAAATCTAAATTAAAAGAAAAACTAGATAATTCATTCCTAAGGTAAATTATGTCTTCATTCTTGAGAAAATCGTTAAGTTGTTTGAAAATAGATTTGTTAAGAATATAAATTAGCTCTATTAAACTGTATCATAGCACAAATAAACTATAATTGAAACGATTTATAAAGCTATAAATAATCACGATTCACACACTTTATTATCTGAACTGTAAGCCCTATCTTTGTGCTTTAGAATTAATATAAGAAGAATGAGCTTTAAAAAGCAAGATATATACAACGCATTAGAGAAAATAACAGCACCTGGAGAAGGCAAAAGCTTGATAGAAAGTGAAAGCGTTAAAAACGTAGTTACTTTTGGAGAGGAAGCAATAATAGACGTAGTTATTGGTAACCCTACATTACAAGCTAAAAAAAAGATGGAAACTGAAATAACTAAAGCTATTCATGAGCATGTAGGTAAGAATGTTCAGGTAAAAGTGAATGTGAAAGCTGAAGTGAAACCAAAAGAAGAGTCAAATCAAATTCGCGGTAAGGAAATTCCAAATATCAAGAATATAATAGCAATTGCTTCTGGAAAAGGAGGAGTTGGTAAATCTACAGTTACAGCTAATGTAGCTGTTAGTTTGGCTAAAATGGGCTTTAAAGTGGGGGTTTTAGATGCCGATGTATATGGACCTTCTCAGCATATTATGTTTGATGTTGAAAGAGAAAGACCTTTATCTGTTAAAGTTGAAGGTAGATCCAAAATGAAGCCTGTAGAAAGTTATGGAGTAAAATTATTGTCTTTAGGTTTCTTCACAAATCCTAGCCAAGCAGTGATTTGGAGAGGGCCAATGGCCTCAAAAGCATTAAATCAATTAATATTTGATGCAGACTGGGGAGAATTAGATTTTTTACTTATTGATTTACCTCCAGGTACAGGAGATGTACATTTATCTATTGTACAAGCATTACCAATCAACGGAGCTGTTGTAGTAAGTACACCACAAAACATCGCATTAGCAGATGCAAAAAAAGGTGTTGCAATGTTTCAGCAAGAGGCAATTAATGTCCCTGTTTTAGGAATCATAGAAAATATGGCATATTTTACACCAGCAGAATTACCAGAAAACAAATATTATATTTTTGGTAAGAATGGTGCAAAAGAACTTGCTGAAGATATCGAAACTACTTTCCTCGGAGAAGTGCCACTGGTACAGAGTATCAGAGAAGCAGGAGATGTAGGGCATCCGGTAGCATTACAAGATGGTACACCAATAGAAAAATCATTTAATGAAATCACTAAAGAAGTAGTTTCACAATTGTTAAAACGTAACGCTAATTTACCACCAACAGAAGTTGTTAGAATAACAACAATGAGTGGTTGTAGCACAAAATAAAGTATACATGGCTGTACAAGAAATACAAACTAAAGTAGAACAAGCATTAGAAGAAATCCGTCCATTTTTAGTTAGTGACGGAGGGAATATCAAGCTATTATCTATTGAAGATAACATTGTTAAAGTTCAGTTAGAAGGTGCATGTAGCGGATGTTCTGTTAATCAGATGACGCTAAAGAATGGTGTTGAAGCAACCATTAAAAAGTACGCTCCAGAAATAGAAGAAGTAATAAATGTAGCCTAACTAATATTATTAAGTTTTAGTCTACGATGTTCCATCGTTTTTGGAGATTAGTACATATTCGTATTTAATTCAGTAAAATTATTCCGCACTAGTTGCGGAATACGATTATAAACAAAGCATAGTTTTATCAAGATGATAAAAACAGATATACTAATAATAGGTGCAGGTCCAACTGGACTTTTCACAGTTTTTGAAGCAGGATTATTAAAATTGCGATGTCATTTGATAGATGCATTACCACAACCAGGTGGTCAATGTTCTGAAATATATCCGAAGAAACCCATTTATGATATTCCAGCATATCCAGAAATTTTAGCAGGAGACCTTACGCATAAACTAATGGAGCAAATTAAACAGTTTGAACCTGGTTTTACATTAGGAGAACGTGCAGATACTATTGAAAAACAAGAAGACGGAACCTTTATTGTTACTACAAATAAAGGAACAAGGCACCATGCACCAGTTGTAGCTATAGCTGGAGGTTTAGGAAGTTTTGAGCCACGTAAACCACCAATTCCTAATATTGCAAATTTTGAAGGGAAAGGTGTAGAGTACATGATTAAAGAACCAGAATTATACCGAGATAAAGATGTTGTAATTGCTGGTGGTGGAGATTCAGCTTTAGATTGGTCTATTTTCCTAACAGATGTTGCTAAATCTGTAACGTTAATTCATAGGAGGAATGAATTTAGAGGAGCTTTAGATTCTGTAGATAAAGTTCAAGAATTAAAGAATGAAGGAAGAATCAATTTAATTACTCCAGCAGAAATAAAAGCAATTGTAGGAGACGATAAAGTTTCTGGTGTGGAAGTACATAAAAAAGATGAAGATCCTTTTGTAATTCACACGGATCATTTTATTCCATTATTTGGATTATCTCCTAAACTAGGGCCAATAGCTGATTGGGGATTAGGGATTGAAAAGAATGCGATTAAAGTAAACAATGCTCTAGACTATCAAACAAATATTGAAGGTATTTATGCTATTGGAGATGTTAATACATATCCAGGTAAATTGAAATTAATCTTATGTGGTTTTCATGAGGCAACACTAATGTGCCAGAGTGCTTATAAGCGTATTCATCCAGATAAAAAGTACGTAATGAAATACACAACAGTTGGCGGAGTTGAAGGTTTTGACGGAACTAAAAAGGAAGCACCTAAAGCTGTAGTAAAGAAGATAGAGTAAGGTTTAATTTAAAAGAAGTTAAAATGATAGCGTTGAAATTTGTTTCAGATCTACCAATTCTTACAGGATACTTTTATTCTTTAAGTTTTAATGATTCAGTATTTTTTATCGTACTATCATTAGTCTTTGCGATATTATCATATTACAATCAATCAGAAAAACAAAGTCGTATTTCAGAACGTAGCGAAGTTAGCAGATTTAAAAAGTTTTCTTTTTTTCAAATTGGTACAGCTTTTTTAATAGTTCTAATTTTACTATGGTTGCCCTTTTATAAGTTTATAGGAATTGATAATTTTTAACTAAATGGAAAACCAAGATATTACCATAAAAATAACGGACCGAGAAGGCGTTTTACATAAAGTACAAGCACCTACAGATATGAATATGAACTTAATGGAAGTCGTTCGTTCTTATGAATTAGCACCAGAAGGAACTGTTGGTATTTGTGGAGGTATGGCAATGTGTGCATCTTGTCAATGTTACGTTAAGTCTGAACACGAACTACCTGAAATATCAGACGATGAAGACGCTATGTTAGCAGAAGCATTTTATGTTGAAGACAATAGCCGCTTAGGCTGTCAGATTCGTATGACACAAGATCTTGACGGATTAGAAGTAGAATTAGCTCCTGAAAGTTAATTTTATTTATTCTAAATAAAGCTTATATTTGTAACGTGAAAGCGTTTAATAATTTTAAAAATACAATTCAATTACACAAAACTACTTTTTGTAGGTATACGTTAGTAGCACCAAATAAAGAGATACAATTAAACTTTCCGCAATTACTACAATTAAGACAAAGAATAAATGATCTAACACAACCTTATAAGCTGGAAGAGATTATTGAAAAAGAGAATTTCGTCCTCCTTTTTGTGGCTGATAAACAGCACCTATTATACTTAGATATCACACAATTACTTGATTTAAAAGAAGAGATAACATACTTTTTCTCTAGTTCTAAATTAGTTTTAATATAAATAATATTCTTATTTAGACTTTATTCAAATTCTGATTCACAGTTTTTTACACACTGATTATGTCGTATTTTTGTATAAAAGCATTTACGATGGAAACAATAATAAGAAAACAAATGATAATTCATCCTGAAGTGATGGATTTATTAAACAATCAAATAGCATTAGAAATGCATGCATCAGCCTCATATTTAGCTATGGCTTCATGGTGTGATCAGCGTGAGCTAGTTAATAGTAAAGCTTTTTTTTATAAGCAAGCAGAAGAAGAGCGAGAGCATGCAATGAAAATATTTGAGTTTGTAAATGATAACGGAGGTGCTGCAATTTCACCAGAAGTACATAGTATTAATAATGATTTTGATGATTTAAGAAGTGTATATGAAACTTCATTAGAACAAGAAATCAACGTAACTCAATCTATTTTTAAGGTATTTAAAAAAGCTAGAAAAGAAGATGATTTTGTTACTGAAATATTTTTACAATGGTTCGTAACTGAGCAAGCTGAAGAAGAGGATAAATTCAGAAGCTTAATCGATATATTTGATTTAATGGAAGGAATGCCATTAAAAATGATTGATGAAAGACTACCAAAAGAATAATAGTAATCCCCACTATTTTGAGAGAAACCTAGAATAATTACTGAGAAATATTCTAGGTTTTTTCTATTTCAGGCTTCTTATATTTAAATTATTTTTAATAAGTATCATTATATGATACTTTCTAGTAACTAAATCACCAGATTTACTTCTAACTTGTTCTTGTTTGGATATCACTTCTAAAACATTAAGATTGATATCTTTAATCAAGTCAGTAACTTTACAAGTAGTGTAAAGGTTAAATTTATTTTTTACAAAAGGTAAATTTTTCATAAAATCCTCATCTGCAAAAGTTAAAGTTAGCGATGCGCCTACCTTTAAAACTCTAGCTATTTCTATCAGAAATTCTTTAGGTTTCTTCCAAAAATAAATGGTATTAATAGTAATTATTTTATCGAAGTAATTAGTATTATATGGTGTTTTTACTCCTTTGTACAAATTGAAAAATAGGTTATTATTATTTAATTCGAGTGTTTTCTTTTTGGCCTCCTGATGCATAGTTACAGAGATTTCTAAACCATAATAAGCTATATCTTGTTTTAACCCTAAGACAAAGTTTAGATGGTCACAATTTCCATGACCCAATTCCAAGATAATGTCATTATCAAGAATTTTCGAAGCTAAAAACGAAGCTTTAGTCATAGAGAAATTATTAGCATGCATACTTTTAGCTATTTCAATACCTTTTTCACCAGTAGGTAAACTTAATTGCTCTTCTAAAGTTTGTAATTGTTGAGCTGTAAATTTCATTTCTGTATTTATTTAGATTAAATATACATAATATTATGTGTAGGTCTAATTTATTTAAATGTATTCCTTTATTAATTTAAGAATAATGAGAATCATTGGTAGTTTTAGTATATTTGTATTACAACAACTAAAACGTTAAAAATGTATTGGTTAGATTTACTTTCACATTTGAAGTTTATGATTAAACGCAATCCAGAATAGTTTTTAGTACAGTATTTAGATGAATAAAAAAGTAATAATTCACTGTTTATTACTTATCTATAGTAACCTACTAAAACAAAAGAAGATGCCTTTTTATCATAAATTAGGAAAAATCCCACCAAAACGTCATACACAATTTCGAAAAGAAGACGGAAGTTTGTATTACGAACAATTATTTGGTACAATTGGTTTCGACGGTATGTCAACCAACTCTTACCATGAACACAGGCCAACCATGGTCAAAGAAATACGTAAGCAATATTCTATAGCACCTAAAGTAGCTAAAGAGAATAATATACAGTCTTACTGCTTTAGAGGTTTTCAAGTACCACAAGAGAACGATTATTTAGAAAGTAGAAAAGTAGTTTTAACGAACTCAGATTGTAATATTATTTTAGCTGCACCAAAAAAATCTACAAAAGATTACTTTTATAAGAATACAGATGCAGACGAAGTTATATTTATTCATAAAGGAACAGGAAAGTTAAGAACACATTTAGGAAATTTAGACTTTAAGTACGGAGATTATTTAGTAGTTCCTCGTGGAATAATTTATAAATTAGACTTTGACGATGAGAACAATCGATTATTTATTGTCGAATCTTATAGTCCAGTGTATACGCCAAAAAGATATAGAAATTGGTTTGGTCAATTATTAGAGCATTCACCTTTTTGTGAACGCGATTTAAGGAGACCAGAAGAGCTAGAAACATACAATGAAAAAGGAGATTTTATTATTAAAGTAAAAAAGCAAGGAGACATTATTGAAATGGTTTATGCTTCTCATCCTTTTGATGTAGTAGGCTACGACGGATATAATTTTCCATATGCTTTCTCAATACACGATTTCGAACCTATAACAGGTCGTATTCATCAACCACCACCAGTACACCAAACTTTTGAAACTAATGCATTTGTAATTTGCAGTTTTGTACCTCGTTTGTACGATTATCATCCAAACTCAATTCCAGCGCCATATAATCATAGTAATATAGATTCAGATGAAGTCTTATACTACGTAGATGGAGATTTCATGAGTAGGAATGATATAGATGCAGGTCATATTTCCTTGCATCCGGCGGGTATACCTCACGGTCCTCATCCAGGAGCCACAGAAAGAAGTATTGGAGAAACTGTAACAGAAGAGCTAGCAGTTATGGTAGACACATTTAAACCTTTAAAGGTTACAGAAGAAGCTATGAAAATAGCAGATGATAAATACTATCAATCATGGTTGGAGTAGTTTTCGTTATTACAAAAATTAAATAACGAAATAACCTTTCAAAATAACAGTTTGCTTATTTTTTTATAAAAATTAAGCAATAACAAAAGCAAACAAAATGTCAAAAGAGATAAAATCAGTAAACTACGGTTTAGAAAAAATATTTGAAGGAGCACAAGATTTCCTTCCACTTTTAGGAACAGATTA
>JAHDDQ010000042.1 GCA_020629275.1 Tenacibaculum sp.
TTATGAACTTTTATTACAATCCTTTTCATTTCTACTTCATTACACTTGAATAAGTTAAGGCTTGTTTTAGAAAAATGTTCTAAATATTCCGTTTTACTTAACACATCATCCCAAACTACATCACTAAAAATATTCATTTCATCTTCAGCTAAATTTGGATTTTCTTCTTTTATCTTTTTCCATTCTTTTACATCAATACTTTGAGTAGCTAAAAATTTAGAGAATTCCTCATGTAAGCTTTCAAATTGTTCTTTAGTAAGCTGTCTATATTTCATTTGGCAATTTTAATAGTAAATTAGGATTCATGCAATTTTCTTTATAGAAATCAATATCTTTTTCTGAACATACTCCTGGATAATCACCTTTATAATTCTCCATATCTTTCATCAATTGAAAATGTAAATGGGGAGCGTAATCTCCATTTACATCATTATTTCCCAGGTATCCAATAACTTCTCCTTTTTTTATATACTGTCCTTCTTTAATATCTTGAATAGATTCAAGTGACAAATGACCATATAATGAAAAAAAAGTGAATGTATCCACAACATGTTTAAGAATAATTGTAGGTCCGTAATCTCCGTAGTTTTTATTATTTTTAAAACTATGAATTTCTCCATCTGAAACTGCCAAAACTTTTGTGCCAGCTTTGCACCATAAATCTATTCCCAAATGGATATTCCGTTCTTCATTACTGTCGTTATTGAAATGTGAACTTCGTTTGTATATATCTCTTTTTTCTAGGTATCCTCCATAAGCTACTGTTGCCTTATTCTTTTTTAAGAAAGTACTTATGTAGCTTTCCCAGGCTATTGAAGAAGAAATATCAAAATTTGATAAATCTTTGTTTAACGATGAGATTGTTATTGGTAAATAATCTTGGATAGGGATAGTAGTGTCGATTATTTTCACTTTATCCTTAGAAATTAGTTGTAGTTCTTTTTTCATGCTATAAAAATAAAAAAGTGTGGTTTTCACCACACTTTTTTTCTTATTTATTTTTAGAAGTTTTTAATTTCTATTTACAGTGATAGAATTTGATAAATCAAATATTCCTTTAATATCATTAGCATTTTTGTCCATTTCTAATCCTTCTAGGTCACCTTCGTAACGAATGTACCAAATTAGACAAACTCCAGTTCCTGCACCATCAAAATTAACACCTTCTAAAGCAGCTAAATCTCCAGGTAAACCTAAGATTTTACCTGCATTATCTGTAATCATGAATGATTTCTTTGACCCTACTGGCATACCAGTTACTGCAATACCAGATACATTATCTGCCATTCCGTCCCCTGCAGTAAATGTAAATGGTCCACCTGTTAATGTTCCTGCAGATGGTGGTGTTACTCTATTTACTTCAATTGAGTTTGATAAACTGAATACACCTTTTAAATCATTTGCATTCTTATCCATCTCTAAACCTTCTAATTCACCTTCGTAACGGATGTACCAGATTAAACATTTTCCAACTCCTGCTCCATCAAAATTTACGCCTTCAACTCCGGCTAAATCACCTGGTAAACCTAAAATTTTACCTGCGTCATCTGTAATTATAAATGATTTTTTTGATCCTACAGGTGTACCAGTAACTGCAATTCCAGATACATTATCTACTGTTCCGTCTACAGCAAAAGTAAATGGTCCTCCTGTTAATGTTCCGGCTGACGGCATCATTACTCTATTTACATCGATTGAATTAGATAAGCTAAATACACCTTTTAAGTCATTAGCGTTTTTACCCATTTCTAAACCTTCTAATTTACCTTCGTAACGGATGTACCAGATCAAACATTTACCGAAACCAGCAACATCGAAATTTACCCCTTCTAAACCTGCTATGTCTTTTGGTATTCCCAAGATTTTACCTGCGTCATCAGTTACAATAAATGATTTTTCTGATCCTGCTGATGTTCCTGTAACCGTTACTCCAGATACATTATCTACTTTACCATCTCCAGCAACAAAAGTAAAAGGTCCCCCGTTTAATGTTCCTGCAATTGGTCCTCCTTCTCTTGTAATTTCAATTTTGTTTGACAATGCATAATTACCTTGTAGGTCGTTTGCACTTTTTCCTTCCTCTGCACCAATTAAACCGTCTTCATAAGCTAAATGCCATATGTAACATTTACCTGTTCCAGCCGTATCGAAATTTACTCCTTCTAAAGCTGTTAAGTTTGGTGGTAAACCTAAAATCTTAGCTGAATCATCAGTAATTACATATGTAGTGTTAGATCCTACAACTGTTCCTGAAAGTGAAATTCCAGATACATTATCTACTTTACCATCTACAAAAAAAGTAAAAGGTCCTCCATTTAATGTTCCTGCATTTGTTACAATAACATTGTCTTTTTCATCATCACATGAAGCAAAAGTCAACGCTACTAAAGCTAGTGTACTTAAGATTATTTTTTTCATCTTTATGAATTAGTTTTAATTGTTAATCAAGTACGTTGTCGATTATCTTAATAATTACTTACAAAAAAACTCCTGAATTTCTTCAGGAGTTTTAATTATTTCAATAGTAGTATGGATTTAAGCGTTCTGCTTTTTTATTAAATTTAATGCAGATCCTTCGTTATACCATTCTATTTGTCCTTCATTATAAGTATGATTAACCTTTATTACATCTTTACTATTATCAGCATGAACTATTTCGATAGTTAATGGCTTACCTGGTGTAAATTCATGTAAATCAAGAAAGTTAAATGTATCGTCTTCTTTAATTAAATCATAATCTGATTCATTAACAAAAGTTAGTCCTAACATTCCTTGCTTTTTAAGATTGGTTTCGTGAATACGGGCAAATGACTTTACTATTACAGCTACAACACCTAGATGACGTGGCTCCATAGCAGCATGCTCACGTGAAGAGCCTTCACCATAATTGTGATCTCCTACAACAACTGTTTTAATTCCTTTAGCTTTATATGCTCTTTGTGTAGCAGGAACCGCATCATATTCTCCTGTTAACTGACTCTTAACGAAATTAGTCTTCATATTGTATGCATTTACTGCACCAATTAAACAGTTATTTGAAATATTATCTAAATGCCCTCTGAAACGTAACCACGGTCCAGCCATTGAAATATGATCTGTAGTACATTTCCCGTGAGCCTTAATCAATAACTTAGCTCCTTTAATTTCATTTCCTATTGGGGTAAATGGAGTTAACAACTCCAAACGTTCAGAATTTGGATTAACAACCACATTTACACCACTACCATCGGCAACAGGTGCCAAATATCCGTTGTCTTTTACTTCAAAACCTTTAGGAGGAAGTTCCCATCCTGTTGGTTCTTCTAGCATAACTTCTTCTCCATTTTCATTAATTAATTTGTCTGTCATTGGATTAAAATCTAGACGACCAGCTAACGCTATAGCTGCAGTTAATTCGGGAGAAGCTACAAATGCATGCGTATTTGGATTACCGTCTGCACGTTTAGCAAAGTTTCTATTAAATGAATGTACAATACTATTTTTTGGTGCATTTTTAGGATCACTATATCTTGCCCATTGTCCTATACAAGGTCCGCATGCATTCGTGAAAATCTTAGCATTTAATTTTTCAAATATGTCAATAATACCATCTCTCTCCGCTGTATATCGAACTTGCTCAGAACCAGGATTAATTCCTAACTCTGCTTTCATCTTGACTCCTTTGTCTATAGCTTGTTGTGCTATTGAAGATGCTCGCGATAAATCTTCGTAAGAAGAGTTCGTACAAGAACCTATTAATCCCCACTCTACTTTTAAAGGCCAATCATTGGCATTAGCTTTCTCTGTCATTTCAGAACCAGCTGGTGTTGATAAATCTGGAGTAAACGGTCCATTTAATAATGGATTTAATTCCGTTAAGTTAATTTCAATAACTTGATCAAAATATTGTTCTGGATTTGCATATACTTCGGCATCAGCCGTTAAATATTCCTTAATTTCATTTGCTGCATCAGCTACATCTTCTCTATCTGTAGCGCGTAAATAACGCTCCATAGATTCGTCATAACCAAAAGTAGAAGTTGTTGCTCCTATTTCAGCTCCCATATTACATATAGTACCTTTACCAGTACAAGACATAGAAGTTGCTCCTTCTCCGAAATATTCTACAATTGCACCTGTACCTCCTTTGGCAGACACTATTTCAGCTACTTTTAAGATAACATCTTTTGGTGCCGTCCAACCAGATAGCTTTCCAGTTAATTTTACACCGATTAATTTAGGAAATTTTAACTCCCAAGCCATACCTGCCATTACATCTACAGCATCAGCTCCTCCAACTCCAATAGCAACCATACCTAGTCCACCAGCATTTACTGTATGTGAATCTGTACCAATCATCATTCCTCCTGGAAATGCATAATTTTCTAGTACTACTTGGTGAATAATTCCTGCTCCTGGTTTCCAAAAACCAATTCCATATTTATTAGATACCGATTCTAAAAAGTTAAAAACTTCACTACTGATATCGTTTGCATTTTTTAAGTCTTTTTCGGCACCTTCTTTTGCTTGGATTAAGTGATCGCAATGCACTGTAGTAGGAACTGCTACTTTAGTTTTTCCAGCTTGCATAAACTGTAACAATGCCATTTGTGCTGTAGCATCTTGACAAGCAATTCTATCTGGTGCAAAATCAACGTAATCTTTCCCTCTTTGGTAAGCTTTATTAGGCGTACCATCCCAAAGGTGGGTATATAAAATTTTCTCTGCTAATGTTAAAGGTTTTCCTGTAATTTTTCGAGCAGCATCTACCCTTTCAACTACTTTACTATAAACCTCTTTAATCATATCAATATCAAAAGCCATAAAATTTATCTGTTTTTTTCGTTTATCCACGAATTTAACAAAAAAATGATAGAAACAACTTCTAACAATCAAGAATTATTTTTAGAAAAACTATTGAAACCTCATTTAAGGTTTAGTTATTTTGTGTGAGATTTTTTAATTAAAGAAAAACATTTAGAAATAGTATGAAATACATATCACTTTATTTAATAACATTTTTTTGTAGCATAACGATTAACTCACAGGCTACAGATTTTTTTACCAATTTAAACACTCCTTATGGAATTATCACCAATGATAATGATTTAATAATTTGTGAAAGATTTGGTAATAAGGTTTCTAAAATTGATACATCAACCAATTCACCTGCTTTGTCCAATTTAGTAACCAATGTAACTCGACCTATTGGAGTATTATTAAATGGTAACTATTTATACATTTGCAGCTATACTTCCTCTGGAAAAATAATAAAAATTGATATTACGGACACAAACCCTACTCCTGTTGATATTGTAACTAATTTGAATTTCCCATACGCTTTAGCTTTAAAAGGAAATGACTTGTTTATTAGTGAAAGATTTGGCAATAAAATATCTAAAATTGATATTTCAGATTCAAACCCTACGCCAGTAGATGTAATAACAGGATTAGATAATCCTGGTGGATTGGCTATTTATAAAGATCATTTATATTTCAGCGAATCTTCTGGAGATAAAATATCTAAAATTGATTTATCAATACAAACACCACCAAAAGTAGATTTAGTTAGTGGTTTTGATGGTAATCCAACTGAACTATTATTATCTAGTAATGAACTATACGTAAGTGTACTTGTTGCTAATAAAATTGTAAAAATAGATTTAGATGTTAACGTACCTGAAATTAAAAATGTGGTTACCAATCTTTCTGACCCAGTTGGTATTGCCATTAAAAATGACGACTTATTTATTAGTGAATTTGGTGCAGGTAAAATATCTAAGTTTAATTTGAAAACACTTTCTCTAAATAACGATTATTTCATTGAAGAAAAGTCTAGATTATTTCCAAACCCTTCAAGTGATTTTTTACAAATTTCAGGATTAACTGAGGCAAAAAATTATATAATATATAACTTTTTAGGGTCAAGAGTTAACAGTGGAATAATATCTGATGGAAAAAAAATTAATATTAAAAAATTGACTAATGGTTTATATTTCTTGAAACTTCCTAATCATAATATAATTAAGTTTTTAAAGAAATAACTTGAGTCACTAAAGAGCTATCTTAATTAGATAAAAAAACTCTAGTTTTTACACTAGAGTTTTTTAATTATATCGTAAATTTTAATTATTACATTACCAATTGCTTTTGTGACGGTTTAAACTTTGTTAATACAATCCCGTCAACTGCAGCTTCATATTCTTCCATTGTTGGAGTTCTACCTAAAATTGTAGATAATACTACCACTGGAGTAGAAGATAAAAGAGATTCTCCCTTTTTTTCTCCTGAATCTTTTACAACTCTTCCTTGGAATAAACGTGTTGATGTAGCCATTACAGTATCTCCTGGTTCAGCTTTTTCTTGATTTCCCATACATAAGTTACATCCTGGACGCTCTAAATACAACATGTTTTCATATTTTGTTCGAGCTAAACCTTTCGGAACATTATCATCAAATACAAACCCTGAGTATTTTTCTAAAACCTCCCAGTCTCCTTCTTCCTTTAATTCATCAACAATATTATACGTTGGCGGTGCAACAACTAAAGGTGCCTTGAATTCTACTTTACCCTGTTTAGCTTCTATATTTTTTAACATTTGTGCTAAGATCTGCATATCTCCTTTGTGTACCATACAAGATCCTACAAAACCTAAATCAACAGTTTTTGTTCCTCCATAGTAAGACAATGGTCTGATATTATCATGCGTGTAACGCTTAGAGACATCTTCATTATTTACATCAGGATCTGCTATCATTGGTTCGGCAATCTTATCTAGATCAACTATCACTTCAGCAAAATACTTAGCATCTGCATCTGGTTTTAAGGCTGGTCTTGTACCTGTTCTCAATTCTTGAATCCTGTTATTGGCTTTGTCAACTAAACCTTTTAACATTTGCTTAGCATTATCCATACCCTTATCTATCATGATTTGAATACGACCTTTAGCAATCTCTAAAGATTCTATTAAAGTTTCTTCCTCTGAGATACAAATAGAAGCTTTTGCTTTCATCTCTGCAGTCCAATCAGTAAATGTAAATGCTTGATCGGCTGTTAAAGTACCAATATGAACTTCTATAATTCTTCCTTGGAATACATTGTCTCCACCAAATTGTTTTAACATTTGTTCTTGTGTAGCGTGAACTACATCACGGAAATCCATAAAGGATTTCATGGCTCCTTTGAAAGTAACTTTAACAGATTCTGGAATTGGCATTGTAGCTTCACCAGTAGCTAAAGCTAAAGCAACTGTTCCTGAATCTGCTCCAAAAGCAACTCCTTTTGACATACGTGTATGCGAGTCTCCTCC
Organism: Tenacibaculum sp.; assembly: GCA_020629275.1. Lineage (GTDB taxonomy): Bacteria > Bacteroidota > Bacteroidia > Flavobacteriales > Flavobacteriaceae > Polaribacter. The sequence goes on from JAHDDQ010000042.1 coordinate 7,291, forward strand.
AATAATTACATCCCAATCATCAACAGCAATATCATTTAATACTTTATGAATAACATCTGTCATAGCATGGTAACTTCCTTTAGGATCTCGAGCTGTAATTAGTCCGAAGTCGTTCATAAACTTCATTAAACGTGGAATATTAGCTTTGGACTTATCATCCCAAACTGAGGCTGTATGGCAACCTGATTGATAACCTGCATCAACAATTGGAGAAATAATTGTTGCTGCCATCATTTCTAATTCCTGTGAAGTCATTAGTCCTGTGGTATCTTGAGACCCTACAATATTTACTTCTACTCTAACATTAGAGCCTGCATGTAATGTTTTCCCTGGGGTTGTTCCTACAGCATTTTTATTAAATATTTTTTCAACAGCGGTTAAGCCTTGTCCTTCAATAGAAATTTCTTTAGATGCAGCATAAACTTGAGGAACCTCAATATCTAAAACTTTACAAGCAAATGTTTGCAGTTTTTTTCCGAAAACAACAGCGTAAGATCCTCCGGCTTTTATAAATTCTTTTTTCTGTGGAGTTAATGCAGTTGAAATATCTTTCAACTCTATCCCTTCTTTGTATAATTTTTTGGTCTTTGTATTTATAGTAAGTACGGTGCCTGTATCTACAGTGTATGTTTGCTTTAAAACTGGTTCTCCATCTTCATCTAAAACTGTATTTCCATCAGCATCTTTTATTTTTACCCAGTTTTTGAGATCGATACCAATACCTCCTGTAACTCCAACTGTTGTTAAAAAAATTGGTGCAATACCATTAGTACCTGCAATAACCGGAGCAATATTAATGAATGGCACGTATGGGCTTGAAGAAATTCCAGTCCATAATGCAACATTATTTACACCAGACATCCTAGAAGAACCAACACCCATTGTTCCTTTTTCTGCGATTAACATTACACGCTTGTTTGGATGCTGCTCTTTTAACGCTAACAATTCGTTTTGCATGTCTTTATTATGTTCAAACATACACTGACCATGCAATTCACGGTCTGATCTAGAATGAGCATCGGCTCCTGGAGAAAGTAAATCTGTTGAAATATCTCCAACACCCGCAACATAAGTTACAACTTCTATCTCTTCTTCAATTTCTGGTAACTTAGTAAAAAACTCTGCTTGAGCATAACTCTCTATTAATTCTTTAGCTATGCTATTTCCAGCTTTAAAAGCATTTTCTAAACGTTCAGTATCAGCTTCATATAAGAATACTTGTGTCTTTAATACTTTTGCCGCTTCAACTGCATTTTCTTTATCATTACCCAAAGCTAAGTCCAAAAGTACTTTCACTGAAGGTCCACCTTTCATATGTGATAATTGCTCAAAGGCAAAAGCAGGTGTGATTTCTTCTATTACTGATTCTCCAAGAATAATCTCTTTTAGAAATTTTGCTTTTACAACCGCCGCACTTGTTGTACCTGGTAAAACATTATAAATAAAAAAGTTAAGAGAATCTTCACGATATTGATTCTTTACATCTTTTATTTGTGTAATAATTTCACTTAATAATTCATCTCTATCAATTGGTTTAGGATGTAATCCTTGAAGTTTTCTTTCTTCAATTTCCTTAATATACTCTTCGTAAATGTTCATAATAAGAAGTCTTTTCGCTTTTTAAGATAGAAGTTCATTCTGTAAAATATACCCATGAATTTTTATGTTTTTTCTATCTCTGTAAATTGTAATTATATGATCTTTTGCAATGGTTACATTTATAAATATGCTAACCTATATTAAAACTAAATTAACGCCCAGTTTAAACATCAATTTACTGCGCTAATTTTGCCGAACAAAAATACGACTTTACCTAATATTTAAAAAATAAACAACAGAACTTCCTTATTAATAAATATTTCATAATATAATTCAACAAAAATAAAAATACAGTAAAAAAATAGATTTAAAAAACATTTTTTTTATGAATATGATAATTTGAATGTGTTTTTTTTGAAGATTAACTATTTAAATTCATTTTAAATAATATTAAAAAGAAAAGCAGATCAATAAGCCGGATTCTGTAACTATAAAAAGTCCTTATCATTTCTCTAGTTTTACAATTACTCGTAAAATCAATCTGCCTACCCCTTAGAATCGTACGAGTAGTACTCGAGCTCTAATATACGTGACATTGCACCGCATAGAGTTTACCTGGTTTCACTACAGCATTATCTGTACATACTTTCTGTTGCACTTGTCCTCAATTTACATTGGACGGATGTTATCCGCTATGCTACTCTGTGGTGTCCGGACTTTCCTCTTACATATACATGCAAGCGATAAGACTGATCTGCTAAATCTTTAATATTCATTAATTTTAAGAACATGTTCATAAAAAAAACCCACTCAATAAATTGAGTGGGAAAATTGCTATGAAAAAGAAAAAGTATCTAGAACGTCTTCTAGATACTACAAATATAAGTTATTTTTTTCTTTTATCAAAAAGAAAAAAATCGTTTTAGGAAAACATATCTTTTACTTTTTCAAAAAATGATTTATCCGATTTCTGTGGATTAGGTGAAAAGTTTTCATCTTTTAACATTGATTCAAAGAATTTACGTTGGTCTTTGGTTAACTCTTGAGGAGTCCAAACATTAATATGAATTAAGAAATCTCCATTACCATATCGCTCTATGCTAGGTAAACCTTTCCCTTTCAATCTTAAAATCTTACCAGATTGAGTTCCTGGCTCTATTTTTATCTTAACTTTACTGGTAACGGTTTCTATTTCTTTAGAAATTCCTAGAACTGCTTCCGAAAAGTTAACATATAAATCATAATGGATATTGCTTCCTTCTCTCTTTAAAACTTCGTGTGGTACTTCTTCTATAAGTACTAGTAAATCCCCTGGAATTGAGTTTTTACCTGGAGCTTCGTTTCCTTTTCCTCCCACTTTAAGTTGTACTCCTTCGGTAACTCCTTCTGGTATGTTGATAGAAACTGTTTCTTCTTTAACTATCATACCTTGAGCATCTGCTCCTGCTGGTTTTTTATCAATTACCTCACCTGCTCCTTGGCATGTGCTACAAGTTGTAGCAGTTTGCATTCTTCCAAGAATAGTATTTGTAACTCTCATTTGCTGACCCGAGCCGTTACATGTACCACATGTTTTATACGAAACGCCATCTGCTTGTACTTTCCTTCTTACCTTTACTTTCTTCTCAACTCCTTTAGCAATATCTTCCAATGTAAGTTTAACACGAATACGGAGATTACTTCCTTTAACACGTGCTTGGCGTCCGCCTCCACTGAATCCTCCAAAGCCACCGCCAAATGCACCTCCAAAAATATCACCGAACTGACTGAATATATCGTCCATATTCATTCCGCCACCGCCGAAACCTCCAGCACCACCTTCAAATGCTGCATGACCATATTGATCGTAACGTGCTTTCTTCTGATCGTCGCTTAATACTTCATATGCTTCTGCACATAGCTTAAATTTTTCCTCTGCATCTTTATCATCTGGATTTTTATCTGGATGATATTTAATAGCCATCTTACGATAAGCCTTTTTTATTTCGTTTGCACTTGCTGATTTAGAAACACCTAATATTTCGTAATAATCTTGTTTTGCCATATTTTCTCAAAAACAGAATCATTGATAACTTTCAATGAATTATTATTTAGTGAATAATAAATAGTTATTATTAAACTAGTTTTTATGATTGTGCCACTACTACTTTAGGGTGACGTATAATTTTATCTCCTAATTTGTATCCCTTTTCTACACAATCAATAATTTTACCTTTTAAATCGTCAGAAGGTGCTGGTATTTGTGTTATCGCATCATGGGTTTCTGGGTCAAAGTCATCACCTTGAGCAACTTCTATAGCCGTTAATCCTTTCTGCTCTAGAGTTTTTAATAATTTTTGATAAATTAATAAAACACCTTTGCGTAATTCTTCAGCTTCCTTATCATCGTCTATATGTAATAAAGCTCTTTCAAAATCATCTAAAACTGGCAGTAAAACTGTCATTACTTCTTGTCCTGCAGTTTTAAATAGATCGATTCGTTCTTTAGTTGTTCTTTTTTTGTAATTTTCAAATTCAGCAAACAATCGTAAATACTTATCTTTTTCTACTTTTATTAACTCTTCAGTCGTAGGCTCTGCTTGCTCTTTTAACACTTCTTCTTTTTCGTTACCTTCTTTATTTTCAGTAGCTTCTGCAGTTTCAGCATTTTTTAATGCATCGTTAAGTTCGTCTTCTTTTGTATATTGATCTTTACTCATTGTAAATAGATTCTTTATTTTTACGAAATAATATGTAGCAAGAATACTGCCAATGAGGAATAAATGACATTATGACATTATTTATCTTTGGTTATTTTTGTTATAATTTTTATTAATTCTCTAAAAAAAGAAGACTTCATCTTTTTTTACTAATTTTGTTGTTTAAATTAAATACACCCCATTATGAAATTTATTCTATCAAAACTAATTATTGTATCTCTAGTTTTTACTACTATCGTTTCGTGTAAAAGTAATCCTGCTGAAAGCCCTGAGCATAAAGCTATGGTTGCTGAACATGAAGTAATGATGAAAACACATGAAGAAATGGAGAAAAAACATGCTAATATGAATGACGATCATGGTTCTATGGTATCTTCTCATAAAGATCTAGAAAATGATTCTTTACATATTGTAAATGAAAAGGCTCATGCTTCAATTCTAGGATTACACACTAGCTTAGTTGAAAAGCACAAAAACCTAATAGCTACTCACAAAGCGCTAGAAGAAAAACATTTAACTGGTGAAATATCTCTTGAACAAATGGTGAAAGATCATGAAGAGTTAAAAAAGCAGCATCAAGACATGTTAGATGAGCATAGTAAAATGGTTAAAGAACATCAAAAAATAAAATCTGAAGATTCTGAAATGATTAAAGAAGATGCAAAAACTAAAGAACAGTAATTTTCTGTAAACAATCATAAAAAACACCGTTAACACGGTGTTTTTTTATGAACTTAACTTATGATTTTGGTGCTTTTATTAATTTACCTTCTTTGGTTACAGAGAAATCTGCATTAGTAGTAAATTTTATATTTGAAAGTTTTACCTCTCCTATTTGCTCCTTGTAACCTTCTTTTTTATTCCACATGTGGAAAGTCCAATGTGTAGCAAAAGGGATTCCTTCAATAGTCTTGTAATTACTATATTTAATTGCGTGTGGTTCTTTCTCGGCCTTCTCTTTACCTTTACCAAAACTAACAATATAAGCGGCTCCTTTAAGAGTGTTTGACTCTTTATTAACATATACTATATACCAATCGTCTGGTGCATCTCCTGTTGTTGATGTAAAAGCTAATTTACCTGTTTTCAAATTTTCACCACCCCAATTGTTATCTTCAAAATTTGACCATAAGGTTCCTTCATCGTTTAACTTATAAGGTAAGCCAAGGAAGTAAGCCCACGTAAAAATATCGAACCTTGCTCCTGAGTGTGCTTTTTCAGGTATATTAGTTCCGTATACGTTTGTACCATCAAAAATGATGAGACTACCATCTTTTTTTTCAATTTTTATTTTCCCTCCACCTGGCTCTTGAATTATTGTTCCAGACATGTATTGTTTTCCTCCAAATTTAATGTCAATGGTGTAAGTAAGATATTTCTTACCCATAAATAGCTCTTTTTTATGTGCCTTCTCTACTGATTCTGTGAACAATACCGCTTCTTTTTGAGCAGATACCCTGATCACACTTATCATAAACATTATTAGAATTGATAGTTTTTTCATAATTAAAATCTTTGTTATTAATTTACATTGAAAGTCGAAAACAAATTTACTCCTTACACAATTAGTTTATAAAAAAAACGTTTGATATTTTAAATACTATATTACTTTTAATGTATTTTACAATCAAAATAAATATTAATCTAAAACTTTAAGTCCCTCTCATTATGAAAAATCAATTTTTAAACATTAAAGGAGCAACTTTATTAACTAAGAAAGCATTAAAAGAATTACATGGTGGAATTTCTAAAATAGATCCTACACAATGTGGATGTAGTTGCTCTGGAAGCGTAACTGGACCTTTTTACTGTCATCAAATTATGGCATGTCCACAAGTGTATACATGCGCTGAAGAATCATAGTTAAAAATAAAAACAGCTATATATAATAAAGTGTAGCTGTTTTTACTTTTAAATTATTTTTAGAAGTTAATCTTCTATACGTTCAATTTTAGCTCCTAATGCTTGTAATCTTGGTACTATACGTTCGTAACCTCTGTCTATTTGTTCAATGTTATTAATGATGCTTGTGCCTTTTGCTGATAAGGCAGCAATTAGCAATGAAATTCCTGCTCTTATATCTGGAGAAGTCATTTTAGTTGCTTTTAATTGAGATTGTCGATTATGACCTATAACGGTAGCTCTATGTGGATCACATAATATCACCTTAGCTCCCATGTCTATTAATTTATCTACGAAAAACAGTCTACTTTCGAACATTTTTTGGTGGATTAATACTGTACCTTTCGCTTGTGTAGCTACTACCAAAACAATACTAAGTAAGTCTGGTGTGAAACCAGGCCAAGGTGCATCTGCAACAGTTAAAACTGATCCATCAATGTAGTTTTGAATTTCATAACTTTCTTGAGAAGGTATGAATATATCATCTCCTTTTCTCACTAATTCAATTCCCAGTTTTTTAAATACGTCTGGAATTTGACCTAAATCTTTCCAACTAACATCTTTGATGGTTACTTCAGACTGAGTCATTGCAGCCAAACCAATCCAGCTTCCTATTTCAATCATATCAGGAAGAATTCTGTGTTCACATCCTCCTAAAACCTCAACACCTTCAATGGTTAATAAATTGGAACCAACACCAGTTATTTTTGCCCCCATACTATTCAACATTTTAGATAATTGCTGAATATAAGGCTCACAAGCTGCATTGTATATTGTTGTTACTCCTTTAGCTAATACAGCAGCCATAATAATGTTAGCAGTTCCTGTTACTGATGCCTCATCTAATAACATTTCTGTACCAGTAAGTCCATGTTCTGTTTCTACTCCATAAAAATATTCTTCACGGTTATAACGGAATTTTGCACCTAAATTAATGAACCCTTCGAAATGCGTATCTAAACGGCGTCGCCCAATTTTATCTCCTCCTGGACGAGGAATGTATCCTTTTCCAAAACGAGCCAATAGTGGTCCTACAATCATGATTGAACCTCTTAATGAGCTGCCATCTCTTTTAAATTCAGCGCTTTCTAAGTATTCAAGATTAATATCATCAGCTTGAAAACTGTATGAATTAGATGACAATTGTTCTATTTTAACCCCCAATTCACCTAATATAAAAATCAACTTATTTACATCAATAATATCTGGTATGTTATTGATTGTAATTTTTTCTGAAGTAAGTAAAACAGCACATATTACTTGTAAAGCTTCGTTTTTCGCGCCTTGTGGCGTAATTACCCCTTGAAGCTTATGACCTCCTTCAATTTTAAATGATGCCATTTATCTCTTTCTGTTTTTATTATTATTCTTATTGTTAACTACTTTCTTTTTTCCTTGTGAACCTCTACTTCTAAGTAAATTCTTTGCTTCAGCCAGTTCGTCTTCTTTCCCTCTTAAATCTATTTTGCCATCGGAGAGCTCATACAAATGGTTAAAAATAACAGCATCGTCCACAGTATCTTTATTCCAATTTAAGAAACACTTTTTCATGTGGTTTGCAATAGAAAACTCTAAGGCTTCTTTAAGTTCACCTTCTTCCCAAGTCAATGCTACGTCTATCATGGTTTGAATATTAGTTCCGTAAAAACGGTACTTAGAAGCTGATTTTGGGTATGGTAAAGAGTGTGGTTTCTCTTTTAATTCTTCTTCTGAAGGTTTTTCGTATTGAGAGTCTACATCTAATTTAAAATCAGACATAATATATAATTGATCCCATAGTTTGTGTTTAAAATCTGGGACATCTCGTAAATGTGGTTGTAAATTACCCATAACATCTATGATAGCTTTTGCCATAGTGTTACGTTCTTCTTTGGTAGGTAATGCAATACAGTGATCTACTAATTTTTGTATATGTCTCCCATATTCTGGGATAATCATTTTTGGTCTTTCAGAGTTATATTCTAAATCAAACGTCATTTTCTAATTTGTATTTATTGCAAAGTAATAATTAATTATGAATTCTTCTTTACGATGTTATTCTAAGCGTTGGTTTTCGTTATTTGAAAACTATTCTTCTTAAGATTTGCCATATAATTAAAGCTAACATAATAAAGACATATTTATACCACTTCTTATTTTTTTTATCTTCTTTAATATTATCAGGATGGTTAAAGGTAGCTGATTCAAAACGATAACCATTTAGTTTAGTTTCAAACAGTAAATCGTCTGCTAAGTCTAATGTTTCTCCGAAATACCTTTTAGTAATATCAAATACAAAGTTTTCTCCTACTTGATCATCTGTAAAGTATTCTTCTGGATGCTCTTCGAAATGGAACAAGCGCTTTCCTTCTATTTGTTTAGCCTTACTTAATAGTTCTTTTTCTTCTTGTAATGGATTACCATATTCTATGAAAGTTCCATCTTCTGCGCTTCCTGCTCTTACCCTCAATTTTTCATTATTTTTAGATACTGAATATCCCCAAAAGTTTACTACGCTGTGTAAAACTATTGCACATATCTCTGTTTCTTCTGAAAAAAAATTTGCTAATGCTTTTTCTCCTTTTAAGATTATCTGATTTAAAAACGTCGTTGGTAATTCTTGGACACATATAAGTATGTTTCCCTTATAACTTCCTATATAAACTTCTTTATTATCCGGATTCATCACTTCATCAAAAGATTTTGCTTCAATCGGACTTAACTCATAAAAGCCCATTTGTTTTAATAACTCTTGTTCATCAACTTGACTATCTGAATTAATTATTAATGTAGAAATTTTCCAACCCATATTTTAAATATACAATATACTTATTAGCCTATAATTTTCAGTTTTGCAAACTGTAATAATAATTTCTTTTTACCAACCGTTCCAAACTGAATCTCTAGCTTTTTGTTGGGGCCTTTTCCTTCCATACCGATCACCTCTCCTTTACCAAATCTATTATGTTCTATAATATTACCGACAGTAATTTCTTCATCAAACAAATTAGCTTTAGTATTTAATTCGGTTACTTTTTTCATTTTACCTTTTAGAGGCAATGTCTTATCTACTTCTTTTTTCTTTAAAAACTCTTGCCTTTTCTTTTGAATTGGTTTTTGAAAACGAATTTTTTTTGGGGCATCATCAAATAGACTAGCGTCTACAAATCGATTTATAGAAGGTTCTGGCATTTTTGGAGTTATATATTCCAAATATTGGTCATCTATTTCTTCTAGAAATCTACTTGGTTCTCCATCTGTTAATTTACCCCAACGATAGCGTGTTTGCGCATAAGATAAGTAAGCTTCTTTTTCAGCTCTTGTTAATGCTACGTAGAATAAGCGACGTTCTTCTTCTAACTCACTTCTAGTATTCATACTCATTGCTGAAGGAAATAAGTTCTCCTCTAAACCTACAATGTAAACATAAGGAAATTCAAGTCCTTTAGATTGGTGAATGCTCATCAATGCGGTTCTGGGCACATCTTCTTTGTCTGAATCAAAGTCAGTAGCTAAAGCCACATCTTCCAAGAACGAAGTTAAAGAGGCGTCTTCACCTGTTTCTATCTTGTCTGTTATAAAATCTTTTATTCCGTTTAATAACTCTTGAATATTTTCAACTTTACTAATACCTTCAGGAGTACCATCTTTCTGTAAATCTTTCACCAACTGAGTTTGTTTTACAACTAAGTCAGCAATTTCAAAAGCATTTTTTGTTTGGGTTTCTATTTGAAAACGTTTAATCATATTTGCAAAATTCTGCATCTTTACTTTGATTCCAGAATTAACTTTAACATCAAACGTTTCTATACTACTGATAATTTCAAAAATTGTTTTATTATAATGATTAGCGGCAATCGTAATTTTATCTATAGTTGTTGCACCAATACCTCTAGCAGGATAGTTAATAACTCTTTTCAATGCTTCTTCATCACTAGGATTCATTATCAATCTTAAATACGATAACAAATCTTTTATTTCTTTTCTTTGATAAAAAGAAATACCTCCATAAATCTTATAATCTATATTCTTCTTTCTCAAAGAATCCTCTATTGCTCTGGATTGTGAATTCGTTCTATACAAAACTGCAAAAGAATCGGCCTTCAACTGATTATTCATCATGTTTTCCCAAATCGACTGAGCTACAAATCTTCCTTCTTCACCATCTGAAATGGTACGCATTACCTTAATTTGGCTTCCTGGATCGTTGGATGTCCAAACCTCTTTATCTAATTTTGTTTTATTTTTTTCGATTACAGAATTTGCAGCATTAACGATATTACTAGTAGAACGATAATTTTGCTCTAACTTAAACGTTTTAACATCAGGATAATCTTTCTGAAAATTTAAAATATTATTGATGTTTGCTCCACGGAAACTATAAATACTCTGAGAGTCATCTCCAACTACACAAATATTCTGAAAACGATCAGCCAATGCTCTTACAATAATATATTGAGAGTGGTTTGTATCTTGGTACTCATCGACCATAACATATCTAAATCGGTTTTGATATTTTGCTAATACCTCAGGAAAACGAGCCAATAATTCATTCGTTCTTAATAATAGATCATCAAAATCCATTACTCCAGATTTAAAACACCTATCAACATACTCCTTATAAATATCTCCAACCTTAGGTCTACTAGCCATTAAATCGGCTTCTTGTAAATCCGAGTTATTAAAATAAGCTCTAACAGTTATCAAACTATTTTTAAATGATGATATTCTACTGAGTATTTGTTTTGGTTTATATCGATCTTTATCAAGATTCATTTCTTTAATAATAGCTCCTATTAAACGAACAGAATCTTGAGTATCGTAGATTGTAAAATTAGACGGATAACCTAACTTATCTGCCTCTGAGCGTAAAATTCTCGCAAAAACAGAGTGAAATGTACCCATCCATAAGTTTTTGGCTTCACTATGCCCTACAACACTACCAATACGCTCCTTCATTTCTCTGGCAGCTTTATTTGTAAATGTTAATGATAAAATATTAAACGCATCTACACCTTGCTCCATTAAGTAGGCAATTCTGTATGTTAATACTCTAGTCTTACCAGATCCTGCACCCGCAATAATAATCATTGGTCCGTCTTTCTGTAAAACTGCTGCTCTTTGAGGTTCGTTAAGTTGTTCTAAATAAGTATTCAATGGATATTGGATTGAAAGTATTCTAATTCGGAAAATTAACCATAATTTACACGTTATAAAAGTCTATTCTTCACATTTTATCCACAAAATTTTTAAAATACCTAAAATCAAAATAAAATGTTATTATTACGGAAAAATAAGGTGAAAAATAAATCATAACTTTACACAAAACATTTCACCAATAGCATTAGAGCACATGAAACAAAAAATTTATTTACTCTTATTCCTTTTTTCATTTATACCTTTTGCAAATGCACAAGATTTCACCAATGACATTAAAAATATAGAGCAAAAAGTTATCGAATGGAGAAGAGATTTTCATCAGAACCCTGAATTATCTAATAGAGAATTCAATACTGCAAAAAAAATAGCTGCCCATTTAAAATCATTAGGTATTACTACTAAAGAAAATGTTGCAAAAACTGGAGTTGTTGGCATTCTAAAAGGGAATTTACCTGGAAAAGTAGTTGCTTTGCGAGCTGATATTGATGCTTTACCTGTTACCGAACGTAATAATTTGACTTTTAAATCTGAAAAAACTTCTATTTATTTAGGGAAAAAAGTCGGTGTTATGCATGCTTGTGGTCATGATACACATATTGCTATCTTAATGGGTGTTGCTGAAGTACTGTCTAAACACAAAAATAAAATTAAAGGTACAGTAAAATTTATTTTTCAACCTGCAGAAGAAGGAGCTCCTGAAGGTGAAGAAGGCGGTGCTGAACTTATGGTTAAAGAAGGAGTTTTAAAAAACCCTGATGTTGATGCTATTTTTGGATTGCATATTTCTTCAAATTTTGACGTCGGTACTATCGGTTATAAAGCAGGTGGAATAATGGCTGCATCACAAGCTTTTAAAATAAAAGTAAAAGGAAAACAATCTCATGGCTCAAGACCATGGACAAGCATAGACCCTATAATGATTTCCGCTAAAATTATTGATGGACTTCAAACCATAGTAAGTCGAGAGATTGATGTAACAAACGAAGGTGCAGTAATTACTGTTGGAAAAATAGAATCTGGTGTTCGCAGTAATATAATTCCTGAATCTGCTGAGATGATTGGTACAATAAGAACATTAGATTATTCGATGCAAAAACAAATAAATGATAGAATGAAAGCTATGGTACCTGCCATAGCAAAAGCCTACAGAGCTGAAGCTTCTATATTTATTGAAAAAGGATATCCTATAACTTTTAACAACGAGGCTTTAACAGCCAAAATACTTCCTACGCTACAGCGTACAGCAGGTAAAAATAATGTGAAAGAAATTAAAGCAATTACAGGTGCTGAAGATTTTTCTTTTTTTCAGAAAAAAGTACCTGGATTTTACTTTTTCTTGGGAGGTAAAACTGTAGGTAATAAAAATCCATATCCACATCATACTCCAGATTTTATTATTGATGAGAGCGGTATGCTATTGGGTGTTAAAACAATGACTCAATTAGCGATAGACTTTTTAAACAACTAATATTTTATTTTAATACTATGAATCAAACTATAATTGACGGTTTAGCATTTACACTACCTGCATTGGTAACTGGTGGTGTTGCCTATTTTATGTTTAGTGCTTTTTTAGCAAGAGATGAAAAAGAAGAAAAATTTAAAGCGCTTGTTACAAAGAAAAGAGAAAGTTTACCAACAAAATTACAGGCTTACGAGCGAATGATATTATTTTCTGAACGTATTAATCCTTCAAAATTATTACTCCGTGTTAACCCTATTGGTTCAGAGACTAACAGTTATGTTCATTTACTTATTGCCAATATTGAGCAAGAATTTGAACATAACCTAGTACAGCAGATTTATATTTCTGAAAATGCTTGGAAGGCCATATTAGGCTCTAAACTGTCAATCATAAGTAAAATTAGAAATATTGCTGAACAAAGTAAAGATGCAAACGAACTTCGAGAAAATTTACTTGCAGATTATTCAAAAATAGAAAGCCCAACTGAAACAGCTATAGCAATTATAAAACAAGAAGTTAGAAAATTGATTTAAATTTATAAGCTGTCTAAAGAGATAGCTTTTTTTTATATCATTTTAATTAACCGGAAAAGTTTGCAATCTTTGTTTATAATTATTTGTTGAATCTATGATTTATTATATCTCGGGGGGTGAGCGTTCTGGTAAAAGCAGTTATGCTCAGAAACTTGCTGAATCTTTATCTGAAAAACCGTACTATTTAGCTACTTCTAGAATATGGGACGCTAACTTTGGTAAGCGTGTTAAGCGTCATATCGCCGAAAGGGATGAACGTTGGACTACCATTGAGGAAGAAAAAAAAATTAGTAGTGTTATTATTGAAAACACTACAGTGGTCATAGATTGTGTTACACTTTGGCTAACAAATTATTTTACCGATACTGAATTTAATGTTGAAAAATCTTTGGCTCTTGCTAAGGAAGAAATTGATAAACTCATCACTCTAAAAGGTAATATTATTATTATTTCTAATGAAATTGGAATGGGTTTACACGCCCAAACCAAATCTGGAAGGCAGTTTACTGAATTACAAGGCTGGACGAATCAATATATTGCCAACAAAGCTGATAAAGCCACTTTTATGGTATCTGGCTTACCATTAACTTTAAAATAAATTAGTCATGATAACTTCAGTATCGAAAAAATTGATAAAATCTCTTCAAGAAAAAATTGATAATAAAACCAAACCTGTAGGTTCTTTGGGTGTTTTAGAGGATATTGCTAAACAAATTGGAGCAATACAGAATACGCTTACACCTATTATTGCTAAACCAACAATCATTGTTTTTGCTGGAGATCATGGTATCGTTAATAGTAAACCTATAAGTTCCTACCCACAAGTTGTTACTCAACAGATGGTGCTTAATTTTTTAAGTGGTTCAGCTGCCATAAATGTATTTTGTGATCAACATAATATTAATTTGAAAGTTGTTGATGCAGGGGTAAATGGTGAATTACCTGACAATAGTAAGCTCCTAAAACATAAGATAAATTTAGGTACGCAAGATTATTCAGCTACCAAAGCAATGTCTTCGGATGAATATCAGTTAGCGCTAACGGCAGGAAAAAAAATAATTCGGAAAATTTATTCAAGCGGAACCAACATTGTGGGCTTAGGTGAAATGGGGATCGGAAACACTTCATCTGCATCATTACTCATGAGTTATTTTACTAAAACTTCTATAGAGGAATGTGTTGGTAAAGGAACTGGATTAGATAATAGCGGAGTCTCCAATAAAATAAGAATCTTAAATGATGTATATAATCTACACCACAACACAATTGAAACAGCAAAAGATGCCTTGATAAGTTACGGTGGCTTTGAAATTGTTATGATGTGTGGTGCTATGTTAGAAGCAGCAACTTTACAAATGACAATCCTAATAGATGGTTTTATAGTTACAGCTGCACTTTTGGCAGCCCATGCCTTAGATAATAAAATTATTGAATATTGTATTTTTAGTCATACTTCAGGGGAACAAGGTCATGAAAAAATGTTATCTTTTCTGGGTGTAAAACCAATACTTAATTTAGGAATGCGATTAGGAGAAGGCTCGGGTGTAGCAGTTGCCTTTCCTATCATTGTCTCTGCTATTGAATTTTTAAATAAAATGGCTACTTTTAAAAGTGCCAATGTTTCCGAATCTGAATAATTTAACCAAATATTACAGCAGTTCCCCATGAAAAAACAATTACATTATTTTTTAACAGCTATGCTTTTTTTTACAAGAATTCCCTGCCCGCAGTGGGTTAATCATTCTTCAAACAAACTGCATAAAAGCAATAGGTATTTTTCTCTAGTTGGTATTGTAGTAGGTACGATATCTGCATTTGCATTCTACATGTATTCCTTAGTTTTCTCTATAGATATTGCTATAGTCGTTAGTATGATAGCATCAATATGGATAACTGGCGCCTTTCATGAAGATGGATTGGCTGATGTTTGTGATGGTTTTGGTGGCGGTTGGACTAAAGAAAAAATCTTATTAATAATGAAAGATTCTCGTTTAGGGACTTTTGGTGTTTTAGGATTAATCAACATTCTAGCTTTAAAGTTTCTTGCCTTACGTGAATTAAGTAATATCAGTAATAACATTCCACTAATACTTATCTCTGGTCACGCTATAAGTAGATTTATAGCTTCTGTACTTTTATACACCCATGAGTATGTAAGGGATGATACGACTTCTAAAGTAAAAGCAGTTACAAAGCATATGAATTTAAAATCATTGCTTTTTTCATTTTTCTTCGGAATTCTTCCTTTATTCTTTTTTTATGATTACTGTGTGTTTTTAACGTTACTTCCGCTAGGCTTAACTTATTGTTATCTTGGATATTTTTATAATAAATGGATTGGAGGGCAAACTGGTGATTGTGCTGGTGCTCTACAACAAGTTTCAGAAGTAATATTTTATCTTTCTTTAATATTTATATGGAAATTATTCTAATACGTCATACTACGCCCGATATTGCAAAAGGTATATGTTATGGACAATCTGATATAGATATTACAGAAGATTTTGATAACGAAGCAGCTGTAATAACATCTCAATCAATAATTAAAAATTTTGATGCTATTTACACTAGCCCTTTGAAAAGGTGTAAAAAGCTTGCAGAAAAAATTGGCTCTAATTATTCATTAGATGATCGACTTATGGAACTCGATTTCGGGGAATGGGAATTGAAAAGCTGGAATACCATTCCTAAAGAAGAAATAACTCCTTGGATGGATAATTTTGTGTCCATACCAACCAAAAATGGTGAATCCTATATTAATCTATATGATCGGGTTGTTCAATTTTTTAACGAAATAATTCAAAAAGAATATACTAAGGTTGTTATTGTAACCCACGCAGGAGTTATGAGAGCTCTTTGGAGTTATTGGAATACTATTCCTCTTGATAAATCTTTTGATCTAAAACTTAATTATGGTGCTATTTTAAAAATAGACACACTATCGAAAAACAATTAATTTCTTGTAATTTATTATAAAAAAGGCTAAATAATTAAATTATTCAGCCTTTTTTTATTTTGAAAATCAGTTCTTTTTATAATACCAAGATTTCCTATTTTTCTATTGTCGTTACTTTATCAAGTGCTTCACTAATCTTTTTAATTAAAGCGTCTTTGCCTTTAATTTTATGCCTTTCTCTTAAATAATTTAGACTGTTGTAAGCTAGGTATACTTTTTCCTTTTCTTTGTATACGATAATTTTTTGTGGTAAATCTATCGCTAAAGTCGGACTCGCGTTCATCAATGGAGTTCCCATTTTAGGATTTCCAAAAACTAATAATTTCGTTGGACGAAGTGATAAGTCGTTTTTAGATGCATTAACACTATGATCTAATTCAAAAAGTAATTTTAAATTCGGATTCTTCTCTATCCTATCTTTAACTGTTTTGTAAGTATCTTCAAAAGTTAACGGACTTACCTTAATCATTAATGTTTCTTCAACAGTATTTATACTATTCTGTCTAGTTTGACAGGATGACAAAAAGATTATCAATAATATATTAAATAGTATTCTACTAAAAATTACAACGCTATTCATTTAATTTAGATTATATAATAATTATTTAATGAGTACTATTTTTAAGTACATGCTTGAATTTTTCCTTAAACTTATTTAAACGAGGAATTGATACTTGTCGTACATATGGATTCTGAGGATTCAATTTTTCATAATCTTGGTGGTAATTCTCTGCCTTATAAAACTTTTTAAGTTTAGTTACCTCAGTAACGATAGCTCCTTTATATACTTCTTCATTAAGCTTTTTTATGGTCGCTTCGATTTGTTGCTTTTCTTGTATTGAATTATAAAAAGCTATGGAACGATACTGTGAACCATAATCAGGATGTTGTCCATTTTTCGTAGTAGGATTGTGAGAACCAAAAAAAACATCAACCAACGTTTTAAAACTTACTTTTTTGGGGTTGTAATAAACCGCAACGGTTTCTGCATGACCTGTTCTACCTGTTCCTATTTTTTGATATGTTGGGTTATTTGTAAAACCTCCTGCATAACCAGAAACAGCTTCATTTACTCCTTCCACACTTTCGAAAATAGCTTCAACACACCAAAAACAACCACTAGCAAAATAAGCTACCTTCTTATTTGATTGGGCATTACCAAGGGTGATAAACATTATAAATACTGAAATGATTATTTTTTTCATCATAAATCGTTTTTAGGATTTAATTGGTCGATATTCAAAGATAAAACATACATATTTATGAATTTTAAAATATTAACACTTATTATTTGTGAATTAACGTTCTGTGTAAAAACTACATAAATAAACACCTATTTTTATTGTTTACAACTTTGTTTGTGTGTACTATTTTGGTTTGCTACATTTGTTATTGTAAACTGTATATTTAATGGA
Source organism: Tenacibaculum sp. (assembly GCA_020629275.1). Classification (GTDB taxonomy): domain Bacteria; phylum Bacteroidota; class Bacteroidia; order Flavobacteriales; family Flavobacteriaceae; genus Polaribacter. The sequence continues at coordinate 24,939 of JAHDDQ010000042.1, forward strand.
ACATTTTATAGTATCGGCACGTAAATATAGACCTCAAAACTTTGAGGACGTTGTTGGGCAACAAGCCATAACAAATACGTTGGAAAATGCTATAAAAAACAATCATTTGGCCCAAGCTTTGCTTTTTACTGGTCCAAGAGGTGTTGGAAAAACATCATGTGCTAGAATTCTAGCAAAACGTATTAATCAGGAGAGCGGAGATAGTGAAGAAGAAGATTTTGCTTTCAATATTTTCGAACTCGATGCTGCTTCTAATAATTCAGTAGATGATATTCGAAATTTGACAGATCAAGTTCGTATACCACCACAAACTGGAAAATATAAAGTTTATATTATAGATGAGGTTCATATGCTATCGCAAGCGGCCTTTAATGCGTTTCTAAAAACATTAGAAGAACCACCAGCACATGCTATTTTTATATTAGCTACTACCGAAAAGCATAAAATAATACCCACTATATTATCGCGCTGTCAAATATTTGATTTTAAAAGAATTGGTGTATTAGATGCTAAAAACTATCTGAAAATTATCTGTGAAAAAGAAAATATTACTGCAGATGATGATGCTTTACATATTATAGCTCAAAAGGCAGATGGTGCTATGCGAGATGCTTTGTCAATTTTTGATCGGGTTGTTAGCTTTTCAGGAAATAATTTAACTCGAGAAGCGGTTACACAAAATTTGAATGTACTTGATTATGAAGTGTATTTTAATATCACAGATTTGTTAATTACCAACAAAATTCCTGATGTTTTAATGGCTTATAACAAAGTATTATCTAAAGGTTTCGAAGGGCAGCATTTTCGGACTTGCTTCTCATTTCAGAGATTTATTGGTTGATAAAGATACGGCTACAGTTGAACTTTTAGAGGTTGGAGATGGAACTAA
>JAHDDQ010000043.1 GCA_020629275.1 Tenacibaculum sp.
CTGCCGACCTCAGGGTTATGAATCCTGCGCTCTAACCAACTGAGCTACCTCGCCATTTGCGAGCGCAAATATATAGCAATTTTTAAATTTGACAATAAAAAAAAGTAATTTTTTTTAGAAAGAATATTTCTATATATTGTGCTCAAACTTAAATGTAAATGAGCAAAGTTAAATTCGAATTAGAAATACCTGTACACGCTTCCCCCGCCTTATTATATCAATATTTTGCAACTCCTTCTGGTTTAGAAGAATGGTTTGCAGATAAAGTAAATTCAAGAGGGAAAATCATTACTTTCTTTTGGGATGATAGTGAAGAAGAAGCTACTATAGTGACTAAGAAGAACGACGAGCGAGTAAAATATAAATGGACAGAGAGTGAAGGAGATGATAGTTACTTTGAATTTAAAATTCAAGTCGATCCTTTAACAAAGGATGTAGCTCTAATAATAACAGATTTTGCAGACGATGAAGATGCTGCTGAAGAAGCAAAAATGTTGTGGGAAAATCAAATAGATGAACTAAGACATTTAATAGGAGCGTAGTTCCTTAAAAATAGAATATATACTCGGCAATTTGCCGAGTTTTTTTATGCTTCAAGTTCTCTTAATTTAGTAATTTCGCTTCTCAAATTTTTATGCATGATAAATTTCAATGGTAGTTTAATTCAAGCTTCAGAGGTACAGCTTAGTCATAACAATAGAGGTTTTAAATATGGTGATGGAATTTTTGAAACTATTAAGGTTCAAAATGGAAAATTAATTTTTTGGGAAGATCACTACTTTAGGCTAATGGCTTCAATGCGAATGTTAAGAATGAAAATTCCAATGAAGTTTACGTTAGAATTTTTAGAGGAAGAAATTCAGAAAGTTATTGAGAACTATGATAAAGCTTTATTAAGAGTTCGGTTAAATATTTTTAGGAAAGACGGAGGTTTGTACTTACCAGCAACAAATGAAATAGATTATCTTATTGAAGCAAAGGAGATAGAAATCAAAGAGAAGGAAGAATATCGTATTGATATATTTAAAGATTTTTATAATTATTCAGGATTACTTTCAACTGTAAAAACTACTAATAGAATGTTAAATACGCTGGCTAGCGTATATGCTGATGAAAATGATTTAGAAAATTGTATTTTACTTAATGAAAGAAAGGGAGTTGTAGAAGTAGCTAATGGAAATATTTTTTTAGTTAAAGGAAATATAATTAAAACGCCAGCTCTAGATGAAGGTTGCATTAAAGGTATTATAAGAAAAAAAGTAATTGAAATCATAGAAAAGAACCCTGATTTTTCTTTAGAAGAAACTACGATCTCACCTTTTGAAATTCAAAAGGCAGATGAAGTATTTATAACAAATGCCATTTCAGGACTACAATCTGTTACCAACTACAGAAAAAAGCAATTTGAAACAACTGTAGGAGGTAAAATTAAAAAGAGCTTAAATATATTAGCTATTACTGGTTAATTATTAGTCTTTCATTTGTTATAAAATTATAGTGTTAAACTATTTAAAAATGAAAGTCATCAGATTATATCTTACGTTTTATCTGATTTTATTGACAACAAGTTCGTGTACTGCACAAACTGAAAAATATTTTAAGGATTACACCTTTGAATCAATTCAAGTACAAGCAGATTCAATACATCATTTTGCACTCAAAGCATTGTCAGAAAATACTGATTCCAGAAGGAAATGGGAAAGGAAGTTTTTTTATGCATTTCCGAATTCATTTCCAATAATGGACTCAATTTTCGGTATCAAGAAAAAACCAGGACCGTTATATCATACCAAAATCCCTCGAAAAGTTCAATCTTACGTAAGTAGGAACTCGCACATCGGATTTTTCAGTCAATTAACATCAATTCCAACTCATAAATACTATGATAAGTATGTTAATATCTGTATTAATGGGTATTGGCAGGCCGACAAGATTAGAGCTGCATTTGGTTTTGGATTACATTTATTGAATAATACTAAACCGGCTTGCGAAGCGCTCTCAAAAAAGTCTGATTCTGAAATAGAAAGTGTTTTCAGATTTATATTTGACGGACCACATCCAGATAATGAAGAGAATAGACATTTTTTTAGAACACTCCTACCAGTAGTAAAGGCTAAAAATGAAAGATTATCGAAGCTACTAATAATTGTTTTTGATGAATTGACCAGAGAGAACCACAAGCATTAAAAAACAAATATTTTGAGGTTATCTATAGCGAATACATTTTTTTATTTCATTGAAAAGAACTAACAGTGTAATTAAGGCTTTTCTATAAAGTAAGTCAATTGAGATATAAGTTTTAAAAATTATTTATAATCAATGATACATTCTTAATAATGTATCTTGTTTTTAGTAAAATCAAAATTATGAATCTCAACCAAATTACAGTACCTGTTTTAAATGTTTCAGAAGCTATTAATTTTTATAAATTATTAGGGTTAAATTTAATCGTAGAAGCTTTGCCACATTATGCCAGATTCTTATGTCCTGAAGGAAATAGTACATTTTCAATTCATAGCGTAGATGCGCTACCAAATGGTGAAGGTGTATATGTATACTTCGAGAATAATGATTTAGATAACTATGTAAATCAGCTTATTGAGAAAGGAATTAAATTTGACGAACTACCAAATGATAAAAATTGGTTGTGGAGAGAAGCAAGGTTAAAAGATATTGATGGAAATCAGTTAATTTTATTTTATGCTGGAGAAAATAGAATTAATCCGCCTTGGAAATTAGATTAATTCATATTGATATCGGCAGGAGCATTGGCCCAAATTTTATACTCTCCACCACGTTGCATTAGTTTATTTTTCCATATTGACTCTTCATCTTCAGAAAAAATATTGTCAGAATCATTTTCTGTAATAAACCAAGATTGTGTTTCTAATTCGCAATGCAACTGGTTAGCTTCCCAGCCTGAATAACCAAGAAAAAAGCGAATATCATTCGGATCAATTAGGTTATCAATTAAAACATTTTTTAACGCCTCAAAATTACCTCCCCAATAAATACCATTAGCAACTTCTATACTGTCTGGTAATAAATGAGGAATACGATGAATGAAGTATAAATTATCTTGTTCAACAGGTCCGCCTTGATAAACTGTAAAATCACAATTTAAATCAGGAATTAAATCTTCTAAGACGTACTCTAAGGGTTTATTTAAAATAAAACCAACAGAGCTCTTATCAGAATGTTCTGTGAGTAAAATAATGCTTCTTTTAAATGAAGCGTCGTTTAAGATAGATGGTTCGGCTATTAGTAATCTGCCTTTTTTTGGAGATAACATTGTCATAATGTTAAAATTTTACAGTAATGTAAAAATATTTTTTCAATTATTTAGCTTTTCTTTGATAAAATTATAATTTAATATGTTTAATTTAAAATAAAGTATTGGTTTTAGCGTTACTAGCTTTTTTACAAAAAATTATAATTTTTCTTTTAGGTAGGTAGAAGTGTACGATTTTTTATGATTTATCAATTCTTCAGGGCTTCCTTGAAAAATTAAATCACCTCCTTTTTTTCCGCCCTCTAAACCTAGATCAATTATATAATCAGCACATTTAATTAAGTCAATATTATGTTCAATAACAATAATTGAATGTCCTTTTTCGATTAAAGCGTTGAAAGAAGTTAATAACTTATTGATGTCATGAAAATGGAGTCCTGTTGTAGGTTCATCAAAAATAAATAAGGCTTTATCTTTTGTGTTTCCTTTAATTAAAAAAGAGGCAAGTTTTATTCGTTGTGCTTCTCCACCAGATAAAGTGGAAGAAGACTGACCAAGTTGAACATAACCTAAACCAACATCTTGCAATGGTTTAAGCTTTGAAGCTATTTTTTTTGCATCATGTTTTACAAAGAAATCAATAGCATCATCTATCGTTGAATTTAAAATATCGTCAATATTCTTATCATGAAAAGTTACCTCTAAGACCTCTTTCTTAAAACGTTTTCCTTTACAGTTTTCACATTGTAAATGTACATCAGCCATGAACTGCATTTCAATGGTTACTACACCTTCTCCTTTACAAACTTCACATCGCCCGCCTTCTACATTAAAAGAAAAATGTTTTGGCTGGTAGTTTCTTATTTTAGATAACTTTTGAGTTGCTAATAATTTTCTAATATCATCATATGCTTTTATATAGGTGACAGGATTGGATCTTGATGATCTACCAATTGGATTTTGATCTATGAATTCAACGTGTTTTAAATTTTCATAACTTCCTTCGATAGCTGAATATTGACCGATTTTATCGCCATAACCAATCAATTTCTTTTGCATTATTGGATACAATATTTTTTTTACTAAAGTACTTTTACCACTTCCAGAAACACCAGTAATAACGGTTAAATTATTAAGCGGGAAAGTAACATCAATATTTTTTAGATTATTTTCTCGAGCACCTAAAATTTTAATAAAGTTTCTACTTTGTCTACGCGACTTAGGAACTTCAATCTTTAAAGTTTCTGAAAGATATTTACTAGTTAGTGTTTCCTCTTTCATAATATCATCAAAAGTACCTTCAGCAACCACATGTCCGCCATAAGTTCCAGCCTCGGGACCTATATCAATAATATAGTCTGCTTCTCGCATTATTTCTTCATCATGTTCAACTACGATTACAGTATTTCCTAAATCTCTTAAGTTTTTGAGAACACCAATTAATCGCTCAGTATCTTTAGGATGTAATCCAATACTTGGCTCATCTAAAATATACATAGAACCAACTAAAGAGCTACCCAGTGAGGTTGCTAAATTAATTCGCTGACTTTCTCCTCCAGAAAGGGTGTTAGAAGTCCGATTGAGAGTTAAATAAGTAAGTCCAACATCTGTTAAGAATTGCAGGCGACTATTGATTTCTGTTAATAATCGTTTTCCAACTTTTTCTTCATAAGTATTTAGTTGTATTGAAGAAAAGAAAGTTACCAATTCATCTAAGGGTAAATCGATTAAATCTCCTATAGTTTTGTTACTAATCTTAACATAATGAGCTTCTTTACGAAGACGTTTACCATTACATTCACTACATGTTGTTTTTCCTCTGTATCGAGAAAGCATAACACGATTTTGAATCTTATAACTTTTTTCTTCAAGTTCATTAAATAACTGATTAATTCCATTGAATTTATCGGTTCCTTGCCAAATGAGCTTTTTATGGCGTTCAGTTAATTCAAACCATGGTTTATGAATAGGAATATCGAAAGCTTCAGCATTTGCGATTAAAGTATCTTTATACCAACGGAAAGAATCTGTTTTAAAAGGGAATATTGCATTTTCATAAATTGATAAACCTGTATTAGGGATTACTAAGTTTTCATCAATGCCAATAATATTGCCATATCCTTCACAAGTAGGGCATGCTCCATAAGGATTATTAAAGCTGAATAAATGAGTATTAGGCTCTAAAAATTGTATTCCATCTAGTTCAAATTTATTGCTGAATTCGGTAGTTTCTGAAGTCTCAATATTTTCAATAATGCACAAACCTTTTCCTTCGAAAAAAGCTGTTTGAATAGCATCGGCTAAGCGATTAAAAAAACTTTCATCGTTTTGAATAATTATTCGGTCAACAACAAGTTCAATTTTGCTGCCCTTAAATCCTTCAACGTCAAATTTTTCTATTCTATGAATTTTATCATTGTATTTTATTCTAGCATATCCTTGTTGCGTTAGTACTTTTAAAACGGTTTGGATGTCTCTTTTTTCCGAAATAATAACAGGAGCTAATAATAAAAGCTTAGTCCCTTCGTCTATAGTTTTTATAAAATTAATAACATCTGTTACTGTATGCTTTTTTACTTCCTTATTGGAAATAGGAGAGTATGTTCTGCCTATTCTTGCAAACAAGAGTTTTATGTAATCATAAATCTCTGTAGAAGTACCAACAGTAGATCTCGGGTTTGTTGAATTAACTTTTTGCTCAATAGCTATTGCTGGTGCAATACCTTTAATATAATCTACTTTAGGTTTGTGTAGTTTTCCTAAAAACTGTCTTGCATAAGAGGAAAGACTTTCAACATATCTTCGCTGTCCTTCTGCATATAAAGTATCAAAAGCCAAAGAAGATTTACCAGAACCAGAAAGACCAGTAATTACGACAAGTTTATTCCTAGGAATAACAACATCGATATTCTTAAGGTTATGAAGCGATGCTCCTTTAATGATAATATTTTCTTTAGAATCTACTTGCGAAAGGTCTTTACTCATATGAAAAAAATAAATTCAAAAATAGTGATTTTATGACCGATGTTTTAAGGTTAATTCAAATAAAAATTACTGTTAAAGAAATAAGATAAATAAATTAAAATGTAATAAAATTTGTGTTTTCTCATAAAAAATCACATATTTGCGAACAATTCATTACATAAAACATTGAGGCTTATACATTAAAATTACTTTTAAAATTATTTAAATAATATAAACGAAGGTTAAATATCCTTCTTAAAAGTAGTGTTATGTGTAAAAAAATGTATGACGATAGCGTCTTAGTTAGCGATTATATCAATGGTAAGGAAGTTGCTTTAGAACTACTAGTTAAAAGACACCAGCAAAGAATTTATAGTTTTATTTACAGTAAAATCCAAGATAGAGATGTTACTGAAGATATCTTTCAAGATACTTTTATCAAAGTAATTAAAACCTTAAAAAAAGGTAATTACAATGAAGAAGGTAAATTTTTACCATGGGTAATGCGTATTTCTCATAATTTAGTAATCGATTATTTCAGAAAGAATAACAGAATGCCTATGTTTAATAATTCTGATGATTTTGATATTTTTTCAATTCTTAGTGATGACTCATTAAATGCGGAAAAAAGAATTATTAAAGATCAAATCTTATCTGATGTTAAAAGTTTAATTGAAGAATTACCTGAAGAACAGAAAGAGGTTTTAAAGATGAGAATCTATATGGATATGAGTTTTAACGAAATATCTGAAAATACTGGAGTAAGTATTAATACGGCACTAGGAAGAATGCGTTATGCATTAATTAATTTAAGAAAGGTAATTGAAAAAAATAAAATTATTTTAATTAATTAATAATAAATCGTAAATTTAAGCGTTAACTAGTTGAATATTATACATAAACTTAATTATATGGCGCAAATTTACTCTAGCACATCATCTAATAAGATGAACCCAAAAAAGAACACTATTCAATTTATATTAAATTATTCGAAAGCCTTCAGAACAATAAGAACAGAATCAGATGTTCTCATTGAATTGAATTTGAATTAAGAGTGGAAAAGCTTCAGCCTAAAAACTGAAGCTTTTTTATTTTATCTTTTTATAATACTCTTCTATAACTGTTTTTCTTCCTATTGTTTTAGTAATAATGTCATTTTCTAATTTCCAACCTCTAGCAGGAGAATATTCTCTACCATAATAAATAATTTGTAAGTGTAATTTATTCCATAATTCAATAGGGAACAAACGTTTAGAATCTTTTTCTGTTTGTATTACATTTTTTCCATTAGTTAAGTTCCAACGATACATAAGCCTGTGGATATGTGTATCTACTGGGAAAGCAGGAATATCAAATGCTTGCGCCATTACAACGCTAGCCGTTTTATGTCCAACAGCAGGTAAAGCTTCTAAATCTTCAAAGCTCTGCGGAACTTTTCCATCGTGCTTGTCTATTAAAATTTGTGATAACCCATAAATACCTTTCGATTTCATTGGAGATAATCCTACGGGTTTAATAATGGCTCTTATTTCGTCCACAGATAGTTTAATCATATCATATGGGTTATCTGCTTCTTTAAACAGTAAAGGAGTTATTTTATTTACGCGTTCGTCTGTGCTCTGAGCAGACATTAATACAGCTATCAATAGGGTATATGGATCTTTATGATCTAAAGGAATTGGGGTTTCAGGATATAAGCTTTCTAGAGTATCTATTACAAACTGAACTTTTTCTACTTTGGTCATTTTTGGTTATTTTTACATAAACAAAAATACTAATTATGACTACATTAAAAATAGGAGATAAGGCACCAAATTTCGAAGCTCAAAATCAAGCAGGAGAAGCTGTGAAATTATCTGACTACTCGGGGAAGAAGCTAGTATTATTTTTTTATCCAAAGGCAAGTACTCCTGGTTGTACTACAGAAGCGTGTAATTTAAGAGACAATTACCAAACATTTTTAGCAAAAGGATACGATGTTTTGGGTGTAAGTGCAGATAGTGGGAAACGTCAACAAAACTTTATAAATAAAAATGAATTACCTTTTCCTTTGTTAGCAGATGAAGATAAAACAGTAATTAATGCTTTTGGAGTTTGGGGACCAAAGAAGTTTATGGGAAAGGAATATGATGGAATTCATAGAACCACTTTTGTAATTGATGAGAAAGGCATTATTGAGGATGTTATTTCTAAAGTTAAAACAAAAGACCATACAAATCAAATATTAGAAAATTAAACTAACCATTAAATCCCTTAGTATTTAATTGTTCAGATTTTGTAAATTACCCTGTGAAGTTTTATTTTACAGGGTAATTTATTTGACATGAAGAACAATCAACCACTACTTTTTATTATAGTATTAATTCTACATTACAACCTCGCTGCACAAGATTTTGAAATTCCTAAAGAAATTAAAGAAACTCATCAAAGATTGTCAGATCATTATGAAGGGGTAAAGGAAGATCGTATTCATTTTACTGAAGATTTTGTAAAAAAAGAAACTGCATTTCTACAAAAGTTTTATGATTCCATTACAGAATATTACAGATATTTTGATGCAAAAAAAAAGATACTAAAAGGGGTTAGGGTATACACCGATAATGATGCTTTTGCTTTTGGAAATAGAGATCATGAGTATACAGGCGGTTTACGTATCGAGTTTATTACTGATTATGTGGGGTTAAAATTATTATCACTCAGAAAAGACAATGATTATTTAACATATCAGGCTGTTTTTTTTGGATTCGAATTATACACACCAGATAATATAGATATCGAGGATCCGATAGATTTAGATCCTAGAGACAGACCTTTTGCATCATTTCAATACATTGGTAGATCAAGGAATAGTATTCGTTTAGATGGTAAGTACAGGGTTTCAGGTGAGTTAAAGATAGGTATTATAGGAGGCGAAGTTAGTAGAAATTTCCAGAGGATTATTCATAGAGATATTACAGATTCATCAAATAATAATGGATGGGATTATCAAATAGCAAATGAAGGAAGGTTTGCCATACAATACAATAGTAGTAACGAATGGCAAGAAAAACTAACAGATAATGGCCAGTATGTAAGTTACGGTGTAAATTTCGGCTTAGGTTTTGAAAAAACATTTGTTTCTCCAATATTGAGTATATCTAATAAAACTTTTTTTGAACGAAATCATCATAATGCTATTAACAGCAGTAATAAATATTTCGGAACTCAAAGTTTATGGAATCAAATAAAGCAAACACTATTTTACGAAGCTACTGTTGCGCCTGAATATGTTATTTACAATTCAATGTTACAAGGTTACCCGACAAAAAATAAGGAATTTGTGGCAAGAAATAACGGAAAAGTAGTAATACCAGTAATTGATAATATTAGCAATATAGTAACTAAGTTTAGTCTGAGTTTTGGTTTTAGAAATTACAACTCAACATTAATGTTTTCGTACTATATACAAACACCTGAATACGATTATGGATGGAAAGATAAAGCATTCCATAAGTACGGAAGGATATCTTTTACACTAAATATTTGATTTATTTCTAAGTTCGTTTTGTAATTGTTTACTAGTTTTAGTACTTCCATCATGACTCCAGCCTGGAGGCATAAAAATATACTTTAAGCGTGTTCCAACAGGCAAGTCTTTTCTAGCAACAAAAAAGTCTTTAAAAATACCTTTCCATTCATGAAAAATAATATTAAAAGGACCTTTGTCTTCAACATTACTAGTTAAACCAAAACGTAATTTTTCATATTCTGTTTCATCTTCTTCCGCTTGAAATGTCCCAAAAATACGATCCCATATGATAAGCACCATACCCATATTTTTATCTAGATATTTTACATTTGAAGCATGATGAACTCTGTGATGCGAAGGTGTAACAAAAATATAACCCCACCAACCTAATTTGCTTTTTATAAAGTTTGTATGGCATAATGTACCATAATTTTGATTCATTGCATAAGCGAACATAATATGTAAGGGCTCAACACCAATAAAAGCAAGAGGTAAGAAGAACATATACCTAAATAACGGTTGTAAAACTGGTGATCTGAAACCTGTTGAAATATTGAAAAACTCAGAATTATGGTGTGTTACGTGAACTGCCCAAAAAAAACGAGAGTGATGATCTACATAGTGATGTATGTAATACAAAAAGTCTTGACCAATAAAAGCCAATAACCAATAAGTCCAGTACATATTTCCTTCCCAATCAATAAGCCTGTAATTATAACACAATCCCATTATAAGGAAAGAAAAAGCTTTCATTAACAGGTCTAAACTAAAGTTTACTAAAGCGAAGTATACATTAGTTGCAGTGTCTTTAAAGTCATAATTCTTTTTCCTTGAACGATAACTAAAATACATTTCAGCTATTATAGCCGTTAAAAAAAAAGGTGTACTCCAGAAATATAGGATATCTTGATTAAAAATCGAACTCATAAGTCAGCTTCAAAAAATTCAATTGCAAAAATAAGCTTTATTTTACATTCTTTTAATAATCCAATCCTTAAAACTATAAAAATTTTGAGGAGCAACCCCGTGTCCTACAGGATATTCAGAATAAACAGCAGTCAAATTTAAAGAAGATAAGAACTCTGGAGCTTTTCTTGCCCAATCTACAGGGATTACTTGATCCACTGAACCATGAGAAATATAATAATCGGTTTTAATACTTTTAGAAATTTCATTAGGAGTTAATTCCTCAAAAATATAGCCACTTAAAGCGATAACATGATTTACTTTGTTAGGGTAATGAAGACTCATGGCGTAACTAAGAATAGCGCCTTGACTGAATCCTAAAAGAAATGTTTTATTTGTATTATATTTTGTTGATACTTCATCGATGAAAGAAGCGATTTTGTGTACAGATGAAATGGCCTGTTTCGCATCTGAAAATTTTCCTTTTATATCGTCAAAATTTATTGCGTACCAAGCATATCCACCATATCCCATTTCGTATGGTGCGCGAACGCTTATGATTAGTAATTCATCTGGAAGCTCTTCAGCAAAAGAGAATAAATCTTCCTCATTACTGCCATAACCATGTAATAAAATCAAAAGATTAGGGTTTTCTACAGCTACTTTTGGCGCTCTGGTAATATATTGTAAACTCATTAAAATAAATTATAAACTTTTAAACCAATCTTGAAAATATGTTCCGAATACAGGAGTCAAACGTTCTCTACTTGACAAAGCTCCCAATAAACTCATAAACCAAAAAAATACGAGTATAACCCCTAAAACCCATTTTATAAATCCTCCTAAAAAATTATAAATTAGCCATCCGTTTAAGAAGACTAACAAATGCCAACCAATCATTTGGCGCACATAAAAATTTGTAAAACTATTTTGGTCTTTTAAATTTAAAAACCAAGAAATTAGAGTACCAAACACCCAAAAATGAGCTATAATAGCTAGAGTTTTTCCTTCTTTTGCAGTTAAGTTTATCATTTATTAGTTGTTTAAAACAGTTTGATTATTTGCATAAATACCATAAGTCTTACCTTGGATTGGTGTATTAATAAATATACTATTTTTTGAAGTTGAAAGTATCTGTTTTTCAGTAAATACACTTTTCCCATTAGGGTTAAACAATGTTAAATCTGCCTTCTGATTTATAGTAACAGATGTGTTTTCAATACCAAAAATCTTTTTTGGATTAGTGCTTAAGCAGGCTATGATAGTTTCTAAGTCTAGTATAGAATTTAAAATTCCAAAAGCACTTTCTAATCCAATACTTCCATCTTTGGCAATTGAGAATTCAACTTTTTTATTTTCTATATCTATAGGAGTATGATCGGATGTAATAATTTCTATAACCCCTTCCTTAATCCCAGAAATTAAAGCATCGATATCTTTTTGCGTACGCAGAGGAGGCGAAACTTTTTTATTCCCATTAAAACCATATAATTCATTGTCTGTTAAAATTAAATTATGAACGGCAACACTACAAGTAACTCGCAAACCTTTGTTTTTTGCTTCTCTTATAAGTTGAACTGATTTTTCTGTAGAAATCGTAGGTATATGCAGTTTACCACCAGTATATTCTAACAAGAATAAATCACGTGCAATTTGAATTTCTTCTGCTAATGCTGGGATACCTTTTAAACCAAGTTTTGTTGCGTTTACACCTTCGTGCGCAACACCTTCACCGGCAATTTTCATGTTTTTTGGAAAGCTTAAAATCAAGGCATCAAAATTTTGGGCATAAAGTAACGCGATTTTTAATAAATTATCATGTTCAATAGATTTTTTATAATCGTAAAACGCGATAGCTCCTGACTGCTGCATGTCGAAGAGTTCAGCCATTTCATGACCTTTGCTTTGTTGTGTTAAAGCACCAATAGGAAATAGTTTAGTTGCTGAAAAACTTCCTTTATGAATCAAAAATTCGATAGCTGATTTATGATCGATAATGGGAGATGTATCAGGATTTACAGCTACTGCGGTAAAACCACTTTTTGAGGCTACTTGTAATCCATTAATTACAGTTTCTCTTTCTTCATAACCAGGCTCTCCAAAAGAGACGCTAGTATCAAACCATCCTGGTGATACATGTAAGTCTTCTAAATTAATTATCTGGTATTCTTCAGTATGTTCAATGTTATTTTCAACCGCTGTAATAATTCCATTAGTAATAAGAATATCTTTTCTTTGATTGTGAAACGGACTAGCTTTGTCAATTATAGTGGCCGATTTTAAAAGCGTAATCATACTTTAAAGTATTTTAAGATCAAAATTTCTAAGAGCAAAGATACAATGGCGATTGCTAAAAACCATTTCCAAAGCCAATGAACTTTATTTTTATAATCTATTTTATCAAGTGTTTCTTTAACAGAGTTTGATACTACGATATTTTCATCAGTAATTTTAGTAGTATTCAAAAAATTTAATATGCTTTCATTTTTTATAGTATTGTAGGCAATAACTTGAATTATTTCTTCATCTTTTTTCACCTCGTAAAACCCTGGTGTGTTAGGTTGCTCTTTAGTAGTTAAACTAACTTTATTTTGGAAAGTTTGTTGTAAAGGAATAAAAGAGGAATTTTGATTACTAATATTTAGAATATCGTCTTTTCCTAATTGGGTATTAATATCAATAGTATTCTCTTGGTGTATGGTATAGTATAATTTAGATAATTGTAAACTTTGTTGTCCAATGTTATAAAAAACAGGAACAACTAAAGGCGAATTAATGAAATTACTATTATTGATGTTAAGCGGAGCAGCAACCCAATAGATATTGGAATTTTTCAATGATATTTGTTCAATAAAGCTGGTGTTGTTTTCAAAGTAAACAATAGAACTTTTATTCCTAAAGTTTGATGAGTAAGAGTTTTTTACAAAAGGATATTGAAAGTTTTTCACCTTTTTATCGAATACATTTTTAAACAAAGGATGATTAAAATTAATACGCGTAATATTTAAGGAATCTTTTTGTTGTTTTATAATTTTCCCAACGGATAATTGTTTAAAAAAACTATTGTAGGAGCTAATGTTTAAGTCTTTATTAGGAATAATAATAAGATGTCCTCCTTTGGATACAAAACCTTTAATACTAGAAGCTAAGCTTGGAGTAATTTGCTCAATTTCATTTAAAATAATTAACTGTTGTTCATCAATATTATTATAATTTGTGTTTTTCAAATTAACACTCCTAAAGTTGAATTCTTCTTGATTATAAATTCTTGATAAAAAATCATTTTGATTTCCAATAGCTAGTACGTTTATCTTTTCATTTGAATTTACAGAAAAGTAAAAAGTATTGTCAAAATTATACGCATCATTAGTCGTAATATTGATACGTCCTTTGAAAGTATTTGATTTTTCAACAGAAAAAGTGATAGTTTCTTTTTCATTACCATCAATAGAGAAAGTTTGCTTACTCAATAATTTTTCATCGTTGAAAATAGCAATAGGAATATTCTTTTTAGAAGTTCCTTGGTTTCTAATAACTGTATTTATTGTTATGCTAGCATTAGTATTGTTATTTATGAATACACTATCTATAGAGATGTTATTTTTTTGTTCCGGTAAGGTTTGGACCAAAGTTAAAGGCATTACTTTATCCTTAAAAGAAGTTAAAGATGTATTCTGAAAATCAGAGATGAGTATATTTTCTGTAGTGTTTTTTAAATCATCTATTTTTAAAAGTACATCGTCAATCTTTAAACTTTTAGAGGTATTCTTAATCTTCTTAAGTTCATCTTTTAGTACGGCACCATTAATTTTTTCATAATAATTAGAGTTCGATAAAAAACTGTACGTACGTTCATCTGAAATATGATTTATTAAGTCAAGTGCTGCAACTTGTAAGGTGTTACCTTTGCTGTTTTTTGCATTTGTACTTAGTGAATTATCTAAATAAATGAAAATACGCTCATTAGTTTTAATTTCACTATTACTAAAAAAAGGCTGAGCAAAAGCTAAAATAATAGCCGTTAAAAGCAGTAAACGAGTACAAAGTATTAACCATTTTTTAAGCTGAGAACTTTTACGATTCTTAACTACTAAGTTTTTTAAGAAGGCCACGTTGGTAAACGGTACTTTCTTAAATTTTCTAAGTTGAAAAAGGTGTACCAATATTGGTATAATTAACAAGAATAAAAAGTAAAGAAATTCAGGATGTTTAAATTGCATATTTGATCAATTATGGTGTAAAAATAGAGAATTAGATTAATAAAATTTTGTTAACATGAAAGGTAAGTTGTAAGCAAAGCATTAAATTTGTTACTTTATATAAAATTTATA
This sequence comes from Tenacibaculum sp., assembly GCA_020629275.1. Classification (GTDB taxonomy): domain Bacteria; phylum Bacteroidota; class Bacteroidia; order Flavobacteriales; family Flavobacteriaceae; genus Polaribacter. The sequence goes on from JAHDDQ010000043.1 coordinate 14,942, forward strand.
GCCAATGTCGTTAAGCGATTGTGATTGTAGTACCTATATTCCTTTTCAGCAAACAGGATTTTTTTCTAAAATGATGTGTGATTACATCGAAAAGTCCGATAATACTGCACCTTTCTATAATAATTTTCCTGATATAGAAGGTTTTAGTAAGCAAATTGCAGAGAAAGAAAAGTCGTACACAAAACAACAACGCAACACTTTAGTAACTGTTCTAAAAGATCAATACAAGCGTATATCTATTTCAGAATCAGTAGCCTTTAACTTAAAGTTGTTAGAGAAAGAAAATACATATACTGTAACCACAGGACACCAGTTAAACTTATTTACTGGACCGCTATATTTTTTATATAAAATCATATCTGCAATTAATTTAGCTGAAGAATTATCAAATCAATTTCCTGAATACAATTTTGTACCTGTTTACTGGATGGCTACTGAAGATCACGACTTTGACGAGATTAACTACTTTAATTTTGAAGGAAGAAAAGTACAGTGGAATTCGGATCAAACAGGAGGAGTTGGACGTTTTTCAACAGCTGGTCTGAATGATGTATTCAATGCATTTAAAGAATTAACAGGTTCTTCTAAGCGAGCTACTTATTTACAGGAGTTATTTAAAGAAGGTTACTTAGCACACGATAACTTAGCAGATGCAACAAGATTTATTGCTAATGAATTATTTAAAGCTTATGGTTTATTAATCATAGATGCTGATGATACCAGACTAAAGAGAGAGTTCAGTCCAATTATAAAAAGAGAATTGCTTGAACAAGTATCACACAAAGCAGTCTCTAAAACTAATAAAATTTTAGAAAAAGACTATAATATTCAAGTAAACCCAAGAGAGATAAATCTTTTTTATTTGAAAGACACCATTCGTGAACGAATTGTTTTTGAAGACAATAAATTTAAAGTTCATAATACAGATATATACTTTACCGAGATAACTATTATCGAGGAGTTAAAGAATTATCCTGAGCGTTTTTCTCCTAATGTAATCATGCGCCCATTGTATCAAGAAGTTATTCTACCTAATCTTTGTTATATCGGAGGAGGAGGGGAGCTTGCATATTGGATGCAGCTAAAAGAATATTTTAAAGTAGTAGCAATACCATTTCCTATTTTATTATTGCGTAATTCAGTACAAGTAGTAAAAGAGAAACAGTACAAGAAATTAGAAAAGTTGTCAATTTCTTTAACTGAATTATTTCAAAAACAAAATGACTTGTTGGCGAGTAAAGTAACTGAGAATTCAGAAGCTACTTTCGATTTTTTTACCCAAAAGAAAGTTTTAGAAAGACAATTTGACGAGTTAAGAGTTTTGGCAAGTAAAACAGATGCTTCTTTTATCGGAGCTGTAAACGCACAAGAAAAGAAACAATTAAAAGGGTTAGATAACCTTAAAAAAAGATTATTAAGAGCTGAAAAAAGGAATCAAGCAGATTTAGTTACACGCATTAAAGATCTCCAGAACGAAATATTACCTAATCAAAGTTTAGAAGAACGTCAGCGTAATTTTTCAGAACATTATTTAGAATACGGAGATGATTTTATACCTATTTTAAAACAACAATTGAAACCTTTAGAATTAGCGTTTTACGTGTTGGTGAAATAATATAGGAAAGGATAAAGTAATATTGTTTTTACGCTATTGATAAATACCTTTTGCCCATTTTATAGTTGGATTTGTCCATTCTGGTAAAGACTTAAAAAGGAAACCATGTTTTTTACCTGTATTTAATTGTATTTCTTTAAAGTGTGATATTGAACATGTGCTTCGATTCTTTCGTTCTATTGCTGATACTCCATAGGGATCTGTTTTTTCAAAGATTGTAAGAATATTACCACAAAAATTAATTTCAGGAATAGTTGTTATATCACTATTTCTAAAGCATCCAATAAAAACAAAATTTAGTTTTGGATTTTCAGCTAATGTTGATACATATTGAGCAATATAACCGCCTTTAGAAGTACCAACTATTGTAATGTTTTGAGCCTTAACTCCTTGTTTTATTAAATAATTTATTTGAGTTACAATACCAAGTGCATAATTTCGCGCATTTACATTTCCTTTTCTCACTTACTACATTAAATCCATTTTTTTGAAACAAAGTAATCATTTTAGCATATTCTACCTTACCATAAGTTGGATGAATTTCATTGAGTTTGTGAGTCTCTAGAAAACGATTATGAAGAAAAAATAAATACTTTTCATCATTCTTATTCATAGAATCACACAATATTGTATTGTAAAATAACATGAATAAGAAGAAATAAACTTTCATAATAAGGGTTTATGCTTCGAAAAAACTAAAAACACTACCTCCATAACGCTTTTCATATGTTAATTTAGGATGTTCAGATAAATCTGTATGTTTAGAGTGTTCAATAATAAGTAATCCGCCTTCATTCAATAGATTGCGTTCAAAAATGAGATCTGCGATTTTAGAAAATTGAGCTACTTCAAAATCATAAGGAGGATCAGCAAAAATGATGTCGGTTATAATAGCGGTTTTTTCTAAAAACTTAAAAACATCACTTTTATACGTTGTGATGTCTAAATCTAAGTTCTGAGAAGTCTCATTTATAAATTTTACACATCCATAATGAGCATCAACCGCAAAGATAGTTTCTGTGCCTCTAGAAGCAAATTCGTAGCTTATATTACCTGTACCTGAAAATAAATCTAAAACACTTATAGCATCGAAATAATAAAGGTTATTTAAGATGTTAAATAAAGACTCTTTAGACATGTCGGTTGTTGGACGAACAGGTAATTTTTTAGGAGCGCTAATGCGCTTGCTTTTATGTTTTCCAGATATAATTCTCATTTATGATAATAAAGTATAGTTAGAGTGATTAAAAAAGTGTTCAGATGATTTTAAAAACTCATTATTAGATTCAATAAAATCGATATTCTTAATGTATTCACTTGTTATTTTAAAGGTTTCAAATTCGTTAGTTATATTTCCTAGGAAAACAAGTTGCAACGTTTTTGGGTCTAAATTTAATTGTTCACAAGAAAATAATATATAATATAAAAAGTCTTCCTTAGCATTAAATGTGAATGAATTACAAAAAGACAGTTGGTTGTCTGCTGTAACTATAATATCTAATGTATTATAAGTAACGTTTATAAAAACAGTTTCCTCTTTGTCTAAACTGTACTCAAGTAAATTATTAATTAAAACAGTAAGGTGATGCTTAAACTCAAATTCACCAAAATTCTGAAATAAGAAATTATTAATATTTACATAAGGAATATAAATATTTTTAGCCTTAATTATTTCCAAGTCATCATGCGTAATGTAATCAGAAGGCAATGTTTTTATAGTATAATCCAAATAAGATTTTAGATGATTCTCATCAAAAAACTCGTTGGGAACCTGCGTTGCTAATTGATTTTGATGGATGGCAGTTATACTATCAAAGTCAACTTGAAGTTCCTTTTCAGTTTCAAAAATAGATTTTATTTTTTCTAGAAGAAGACTAGGCGTTTCCATAGAAGCGTTAAAACTATATTCAGAAAGCATGAAGATTTCTCCAGTAGGAATATCTTTGATACAAAAAGAAAATCCATCCAAACTAAATTGGATGGATAGACTTTTATGTTTTGAAAATAACTCTTTACTATTTTTCTTTGTCAGTTTTTGCATCAGCTTTATCATAAAAAGGAGGCCAGTTACCACCAGTAGATACTTCTTCTAATGAACCTACGGAAACGTGAGGTCCTTTTATTTGATCGGTTTCAATAGCTTCTAATTCTTGTTTAACTAAAGATTTATTCAATCCTTTCAAAATAGATTGCTTATCTGTCTTAGCTTCAAACACAGGAACAAATAGACCCGTTACCTTTTCGATTTCGCTAGTTGCGATTTCAAACTCCTTATCAGTTCCAGGAACTTTAAACATTCCTTTATAATCTTTACCAACAAAATATTTTGAAGCAGGCTCGTAACCACTTGTATCAATTTGTTTTACAGATATTTCTTTAGTAATACCACCACCAAGTTGAATGGTTTTAGGTACATTTGTAGTTCTTATTAATGCTAATGAATCATTTTCGATAAATTGAATCAACTGGTTTTTATCTTTAGAATAAACACCTTTAGCTTCCTTGTACTTTATTTCAGCATCACGAATCAGTTTTAATTTTTCGATAACTTTAGCATAACGAACTTTTTTCTCTTTGTTGAATTTAATTGGCTCCATTATACCGTTGTATATTAAATACACTAAGTAACCAGTAGCAGCTAATAAAAGTACAGATATTAACCATCTCAATTTCAATGGAACAAACTTCACTATTATAATCGCTAAAGCAACAGCTAGCGCAACAGCTACTAAAATCATCAATATTAAATTCATTTTATATTTATTTAGTTTTTTAAAAGTATGATATTCGCAAATCTACAATTTTTTTTCAATCATAAAAACAAATATTTGTAAATAGACTTATCTTTGGTTTTTTATTTAAAATATGATTAAATCACCATCTGATTTTTACAAAGAAATTCTTCAAAAGTTTTCGTACACCCCAACACACAAACAACAAGAGCTTATAAATGAACTTTCTCAGTTTGTTTATGACACCAACAATCATGCCTTATTTTTACTAAAAGGCTATGCAGGTACAGGTAAAACAACAGTAATTAGTACCATAGTAAATAGTTTATGGAAAGCAGGAAGAAAGGCTGTCTTATTAGCGCCAACTGGTAGAGCAGCAAAGGTAATTTCAGGATATTCTAAGCGACAAGCATTTACTATACACAAGAAAATTTACTTTCCTAAAAAACAAGGTAACGGTGGCGTTAGTTTTGTAATGCAACCAAATAAACATACAGATACGGTGTTTATAGTGGATGAAGCTTCCATGATTTCAGATCAAGTACAGAATGCTAAATTATTTGAAAACGGCTCGGTATTAGATGATTTAATCGCTTTTGTATACTCAGGAAAAAACTGTAAGCTCATATTTATAGGAGATACTGCTCAGTTACCTCCAGTAAAGTTAGCTGTTAGTCCAGCCCTAGACGGAGACAAGCTTTCTTTTCACTTCAATAAGGAAATTACTGAGATAGAGTTAGATGAAGTAGTACGTCAGCAGCAAGATTCTGGTATTCTTAACAATGCAACTGAATTACGTTTATTAATTCAAAATGAAGCAACTCATTTTCAGTTTGATGTAAAATTTCCAGATATCATACGTTTACAGGATAGTTATGATATTCAAGATGCAATAACTGATGCTTATGACGGCGAAATTGGAGTTGAAGATACAGCTATTATTGTTCGATCAAATAAAAGAGCGAATCAATATAACCAGCAAATACGCACAAAAATTAGAGGACAAGAAAATGAAATTTCTGTAGGAGATTACGTTATGGTCGTTAAAAACAATTACTTCTGGTTAAAAGATTCTTCATCTGCAGGTTTTATAGCAAATGGAGATACCTGTGAGGTTATGCGAATCAATAATATTAAGGAGTTGTATGGATTTAAATTTGCAGAAGTAGAAGTGAGAATGATTGATTATCCGGATATGAAACCGTTTGAAACTGTTCTTTTGTTAGATACATTATCAAGTGAAAGTCCATCTTTAACCTATGAAGAGTCTAACAAATTGTATGAAGCTGTAAAAGAAGATTTCGCACATGAAAAATCTAAATATAAACAGTTCATGGGAGTTAAAAAAAATAAATATTTCAATGCGTTGCAAGTTAAGTTTTCTTACGCTATGACTTGTCATAAGTCTCAAGGAGGACAATGGAGAACTGTATTTATAGAGCAGCCTTACTTACCAGATGGTGTTAGTGTAGAGTATTTACGTTGGTTGTATACTGCGGTAACCAGAGCACAAGAACGGTTGTATTTAATAGGCTTTGATAATGATTATTTTGTAGATTAAAAATGTTAGCATTTTGTTAATTTGGGTAAAAGTAATCTTGAAAAAGTTACATTTGTTCTAAGACTAATTAGTCATTTTAATTAAATATGAAATGGCGTTTTGATCAATTTAAATGAAAAAACGATTCCTTATACCCTTATTTTGTGTAGCATTGTCTACTGTATTTGCACAAAAACCTCAAAAATTAACTTCAAATCAGATTTACGAAAAAGTTCAGAAATTGAATTTTTTAGGTTCTGCATTATATGTAGCAGCTCACCCAGATGACGAGAATACACGTTTAATTGCATATCTAGCAAATAACGTTAAAGCAAGAACAGCCTATTTATCGTTAACAAGAGGAGATGGTGGACAAAATTTAATTGGTCCTGAGATACGTGAGTTATTAGGAGTAATTCGTACACAAGAATTATTAGCAGCAAGAGGTGTAGACGGTGGAGAACAGCGTTTTTCTAGAGCTAACGATTTTGGATATTCTAAACATCCTGATGAAACTTTAGAAATTTGGGATAAAGATAAAGTATTGTCGGACGTAGTTTGGGCGATACGAACTTTTAAACCAGATGTCATTATAAACCGTTTTAATCACAGAACACCAGGAACTACTCACGGGCATCATACTTCATCGGCAATGTTAAGTATGGAAGCTTTTGATCTGGCAGGTGATAAAACCAAATACCCAGAACAATTAAAACTAACGTCAACTTGGAAACCAAACAGATTATTTTTTAACACATCTTGGTGGTTTTATGGAAGTAGAGAGAAGTTTGCTAAAGCAGATAAAAGTAAAATGTTAAACTTTGATATTGGTGTTTACTATCCATTAAAAGGATTGTCCAATAACGAGTTAGCCTCTATTGCTAGTAGCCAACATCTTTGTCAGGGATTTGGTAGAGTATCTACAAGAGGAAGTCAAACGGAATATGTTGAATTCTTAAAAGGAGAGTTTCCGAAAGATAAAAAAGATATTTTTTCTGGAATCAATACAACATGGAATAGAGTAGAAGGCGGTGGAGAGATTGGAGATATATTATATGATATTGAGAAGAACTTTAATTTTGTAAATCCGTCAAAGCATTTACCTAAATTATTAGAAGCTTATACTTTAGTTGAAAAGCTAAAGGATGCTCATTGGAGAGAGATAAAAACAAAACAATTAAAAACGATTATTGAAGCTTGTGCTGGTTTGTATCTTGAGGCATCTGCTAACCAGTCTAGTAGTACACCTAACTCAACTATTGAAGTAGCCATTGAAGCTTTAAATAGAAGTGAAGTTAGTATGGATTTAGTGTCGATAACTATGATGCCAAGTAAAAGTAAGATTGCTAAGAGTTTGAATTTATTACCTAATAAAAAAGAAACATTTAAAGCGGTAGTAGCAATTCAAAACTTATCTTTTTCTTCTCCATATTGGTTAAATTCTCCATGGGACTTGGGAATGTATAAAGTAGCCAATCAAGAAATGATTGGTAAACCTGAAACACCTAGACCTTTGCAAATTGAATTCAATTTAATTGTCGAAGATATCCCGATTACCATCACAAAAAATATTGTTCGTCGCTATTCAAAAAGAGACAAAGGAGAGATTTACGAGCCTTTTGAAGTTTTACCTAAAGTAACAACAAAATTAAAGAATAAAGTTATTATTTTTTCAGACAGCAAAGCCCAGATGATTCATGTCGATGTGCGTTCTGGAGCAAAAAATGTAGCAGGAGAAGTTTCGTTAAACATACCTAAAGGATGGAAGGTTTCGCCAGAGCGTATCAACTTCAATATAGAACAGAAGGATGACAAACAAACAGTCTCTTTTTTGGTTACACCATCTAAAAATCAATCAGAAGGAAAAGTAGCTGCCGTAGCAAAAGTGGCTGGCAAAACTTTTGATAAAGAATTAGTAGAAATAAATTACAATCATATTCCAAAGCAGTCGGTTTTATTACCTTCTGAAGCTAAAGTGGTACGATTAAATATTAAAAAAGAAGGAAAAGAAATAGGATACATTCAAGGTTCAGGAGATGCTGTTCCAGAAAGTTTACGACAAATTGGTTATAAAGTAACAGAAATACTTCCAGAAGAAATTACGAATGAAACATTATCTAAGTTTGACGCAGTTGTTATCGGTATACGAGCATACAATACAAAAAAGGCGTTACAATTCAAACAAAAACATATTCTAGCATATGTAAAAAATGGTGGAAACGTAATAGTTCAGTACAACACTAATAGAAGGGTTGATATAAAACCACCATATAAGTTAAAGCTTTCAAGAGATAGAGTTACTGATGAAAATGCAAAGGTAACTATGTTAGCTAAAGAACATACTGTTTTAAATTTCCCTAATAAAATTGAGACTACTGATTTTGAAGGATGGGTACAAGAACGTGGTTTGTATTTTCCTAACGAGTGGGGAGATGAATTTACACCGATTCTTGCAATGAATGATAAGGGAGAATCTTCAAAAAAGGGTAGTTTACTAATCGCTAAACACGGAAAAGGGAATTATATTTACACAGGTTTGAGTTTCTTTAGAGAATTACCTGCAGGAGTTCCTGGTGCATACAAACTATTTGCAAACTTGTTATCCGTTAAGAACAAGTAATTAAACACATTTTAATAAATATAAAAAATAGTATTCTTTCATTGGAATGCTATTTTTTTGTTTTAACTATTTATGTTTATAAGTTACCGTACAATATCTTGAGAAACTTTTTACGAAAATACAATTGATAGCAGCGAAAATGAATTTCCGTAGAGTTTATCTACATTAGAAATATATCTTAGCGTAGCGATTTATTTTAGTAAATCACCGAATTAACCAATTTAATAGGGAGTAATTAAATGTACTTCCAAATATTTAAAGATTTATAAAAAGAACTGTAATGGAGCGTAGTTTAGAGCTTTTTAAGATAGTAAAAGGGATATTATTTTTTTCAATATGCATTTTTATTTCATGTACTAAAGGATTAGAGAGAGCGTATAAAAAATCGTCTACTACTGAAGATTTAGAAATTCTTTCAGGAGAACTATCTGAAGTCGAGATGGATAATCTGAAGGTATACATAGCTAGTATGGAATCTGAAAATAAAGTAATTGAAGGGAAGAGTTATAAAGAACTTTTAGTCGAAGCAAAGGAAATGGCGCTTCAATTACAATTAAAGAAAGAAGCAGCAGCATTAATAAAACAGGAAAAAATTGATTCTGAAAATAGAAAAAAGAAGAATGAGGCGTTAATAAAATTGTTGTGTTCTAAAGAATGGAGAATTAAATCGTATGCTTTTCAAGTAAAAATTTGGGAAAACTCAGAAGAGAACGTAGCATTAGCTAAAGAAATATTAAATAAAGCAATGATCTTTAAAGGATCGGAGTTTGATTTTTCTGTAGAAGAAGATAATGGTAAAACCTACGTTAGAGGAGCATTTGATAAAAAGATTGTACGTTTTTTTAATAGTAATAATGAGCGTAGTAAAGAATACAGAGAAGATGGAACTTACATAGAAAGGGCTGGCGAAGAAGAAGAAACTGGTACTTGGGAATTTACAGAAGATAATAGAATAAGAGAAGCAAGACCTACAGTGAGTAGATACAAGAGAAATAAAAAAGATATATTCTATATCGATATTAAAACATTAACAGAAGATACGTTCCATTTCTTTGAAGAGGAGTACAGTACCAACCCTAATGAAATCGTTACAAGTTCTATAATTATGAAAGTAGATTAAAGGGATTACGATTGAAGTAAAAATTTAATATGTACTTAAATTAAATTCCATTTACTGATAATTTGTAACTTATGTGATAGATAAGATTTCATTCTATAGAAATAAAAATAGAAAGTTTTTTAGACCTTATCATTGACGAAGGTTGACTAGTTTGTTTTTTCTTTGAGAGTTTCATTAATTTTGTTATGTACTAATGCATAATACTCATGAAATTCAGGGAGTAGTATATTCTTGTATTTATTAGTGTTTTTCAAAATATTTAGGTCAAACAATTGAAGTGCTGCAACTTCACTTTCTTGAATCCTTAAGTTTTCTAAAGGAGCAGTTAATTCAGCAATAAAAACATGATGGAATTCATTATCAATAATTCCGTTGTCATGGTGTACTTGATGTTTTCGTGTAGTAATCTTGTAAAGATCTTCTAACTGAAGATCTAATCCGATTTCTTCTTTGATTTCTCTAAGTGCAGCAGTTTTAATTTCTTCTCCAGCATTAACATGGCCAGCTACAGAAATATCCCATAATCCAGGAAACACTTCCTTAGTTAAGGCTCTCTTTTGTAAGAGGATTTTATTTTCAAAAGTATATAACCATATATGTACAGTAATATGAAAATATCCGAACCTGTGCGCTTCCGATTTGTAGCAAGTTTTGCCCGTTAAATTTCCTTGGTTATCAACTATATCGATACGTTCATCCATCATTATTTCTTTAATTGTATAGGTGTAACTTTAAAGCGTCTTATTTTTCCGTTATGCTTATCTCTAAGGTTTTTCAAGAACATAGATTTAAAAAGTTGAATTTTTGCGCTAAAAGTAATACTATCTATTGGTTTATTATAGCAC